>JBKKDE010000291.1:0-5535 GCA_046708665.1 Candidatus Zixiibacteriota bacterium
GCATCGTAGAGTTCATCGATCCAGTATTTGTTCAGGAGGAGGTTGTACACGCCCGCGAATCGGACCCGTATGGCTTCTGCCATTGCTGGTGACTTCACATACCAACTGTACGCCCAGCCGATTCCCACCAGCGCGACTAGCACGGAGAGTGCCATGAGGCCGTATTCGAGCGCGTGGGATGCATGTACCTCGAGGTGCAGCGTCTCTTCTGCATGCGTGAATACAGGCGCGAGGAAATGCTCGAACCACGCGCCGCCACCCAAAACCGCGGGCCAGCCGATCCAGCCGCCGATGATCGAGAGTACACCGAGGATCGATAGCGGTAAAGTCATCGAACGCGGCGACTCATGCGGATGAACGTCATGACCGAATCGCGGCGAACCGTGGAACGCCAGGAAGACCAAACGGAACATGTAAAACGCGGTGAGAAGTGCAGTCAGTGAACCAACAGCCCAGAGGAGCCAGTGACCGATGGGTGACGAGAACGATTTCCAGAGGATTTCGTCCTTTGAGACAAATCCCGCGAGTGGTGGAACTCCTGCGATCGCAAGAGCCGCTACTAGGAATGTCCAGTAGGTGGTCGGCAAGTGTTTCTTCAGGCCGCCCATTTTGCGCAAGTCCTGCTCATCGGACATTGCATGGATGACACTGCCAGCGCCAAGGAACAGTAGCGCCTTGAAGAAGGCATGAGTCATGAGGTGAAATATGCCGGCGGCGAATGCGCCGACACCGAGCGCCAGGAACATGTAACCAAGCTGCGAGATTGTCGAGTACGCCAACACCTTCTTGATGTCATTCTGCACCAGCGCCATTGAGGCCGCAAAGAGCGCTGTCGCGGCGCCAATGATCGCGACAACCATCAGGGTGACCGGAGCGAGCGCAAAGAGTGTCGAGCAACGCGCCACCATGTACACACCGGCGGTGACCATTGTCGCGGCGTGGATTAGCGCGGAGACCGGTGTCGGGCCCTCCATGGCATCGGGCAGCCAGACATAGAGCGGAATCTGCGCGGATTTGCCCGTTGCGCCGAGGAACAGCAGCAATCCAATCGCGGTGAGTGTGCCACCCAGAGCCGCGGCAATTTCCGGGGCGCGTGCGAACACTTCGAGGAAGTTGACTGTGCCGAAGTGCTTGAAGGTCAGAAATATTGCAATCGCAAATCCGAAGTCGCCGATCCGGTTCACGACAAACGCCTTCATTCCCGCTTTGGCCGCCGAGGGACGTTTGTACCAGAAGCCGATCAGCAGGTATGAACAGAGACCGACGCCTTCCCAGCCCACATAGAGCAGCAGGAAGTTGCCCGCGAGCACGAGCACGAGCATGAAGAAGACGAACAGGTTCAGGAATGCGAAGTAGCGCGGTTGGTCGTGATCATGCGCCATGTATCCAGCGGAATAGACATGGATCAGAAATCCTACTCCCGACACAACAAGCGCCATCACCGCCGACAATGGATCGAATAAGAATCCGAACGCAGCGGAGAAACCATCGACACCGATCCACTCGAACGGTGCGACTTGGAATTGTCTACCAGGGAATGACAACAGAGCGAAGAAGGACGCCAGCGCGATCAGGAACGACACGAACACCGCGCCGCTGGCGATGGTCGCGCTGGCAGTTCTCCCCCACTTACGGCCAAAGAAGCCATTGAGCAGGAAGCCCAGGAGTGGCCAGAGGGGGATTGTCCAGACGAGGTTCAGCATAGAAACTATTCAGTGAGTCGCGAGGAGGGTCCCCTCACCCGGCGCTCCGCACCGACCTCTCCCAAAGGGAGACGTGAACGAGCAAAGAAACCGAGTGTTTGCTATCTTGCGCATATATCTCCATAGCTCTCAATTGCGAATTATCCCGGTTGTTCGCCTCCCCCCTCAGGGGGAGGTCGCTCTGCGGAGCGTCAGCGGAGCAGAGCGGGTGAGGGGACTCACGTGTGCCCGATTCATCCCTTCAGCAAATTCAAACCATCGACATCAATTGAACCCTTACGTCTATACACGGCGACCAAGATTGCCAAACCGACTGCTGCTTCGGCTGCCGCTACGGTCAGCACGAAGAAGACCATGACCTGTCCGCCGACATCGTTGTGGACTCGCGCGAATACGACCAAGAGCAAGTTGGCAGCATTGAGCATTAGCTCGATGCTCATGAGGGTGACGATCGCGTTGCGTCGCACCATCACGCCGACCACGCCGAGGACAAAGAGAATCGCGGCGACAACCAGGTAATGTTCGAGTGGGACTGGCAGCATATGCTACTTCGCCTCCGTCTGATGCAACGCTCTGGGACGCGCGACGACGATCGCCGCAAGCGCGGCGCCCAGGAGCAGGAGCGAAGTCAGCTCAAATGCGAATAGATACTCGCCGAAGAGGGCAAATCCGACCGACTGCACGCTGCCGAATCCCGCTCCCACCGGATCAAGCTGCGCATCAGCGCCAGCAACGATGACCAGCAATTCCGCGAGGAATGAACCACCGAGGATGGCGCCCATGAGACGTATCCCCTTCAGCGGGTTGGGGCCGAATTCATCGCGTTTGAGATTGAGAAGCATCACGATGAACAGAAAGAGCACCATGATCGCGCCGGCATAGATGATGACCTGGAGCAGTGCGACAAACTCCGCGGAGAGCTGGAGAAACAGCACGGCAAGCGCGACGAGAGTGACGATCAGGTGGAGTACGCAGGTGATCGGATTGCGGATCGTGATCACCCGAATGGCGGCGGCCACGGCGACAAGTGCGCAGGTCCAGAAGACGATCAGGTTTAGCATCAAGTGTCCGGTTTACCGTCGACCCGCTTCGGGAATCTTTTCACAATACCGGTCAAAACAAAACGCCCCTAGGGCGTCCTGTTTCGCCGGAAGTATCGAACCCGCAAAGGGTTCAGTCAACCCTGAATTGGAAGGAATCGACAGTCGGGGAGGGCTAATCTACTTCAATCAATCACTGAGGCTTAGGGAATTTTAGACACCCAGCTGCTAGCATCGTCAGTCAATCCCACCCTCTTCCCCATCCAACTTCGCAACGACTTCCGCCCCGCGCGGACGTGTCTCTAGTGTCGCAGATTTTGCGGCGAAGGTGAGGAGGTCGGCAGCGCCCTTCTTGCCGATTTTGCCGACTTCCATTTCGGGACAGACACAGGCGGGGCAACCGCTTAGGCATCCGCACTCGCGAATGAGCTTGGCGGATTCAGCGAAGAGATCGGGGGCCATCTCGAAGATTTTCTGCGAGAAGCCGACACCGCCGGGGATGTTGTCATAGAGATAGATCGTCGGCAGGCCGGAGTGCAGGGCGCGTACCTGCGAGAGTGATCCCAAGTCGCGCGGATCAGACATCACCCAGAGCGGAGCCATCTGCCCGAGCGCGTTGGATGCAGCGCGGAGAATCTCCCCCACTCCACCAATCGGGTATCCGAGCTTTGCGGCGATATCGGCGGGAAAATCGACCCAGAATGCTGTGGTGTGCATCTCGAGTTCTGGTAGATGAATCTTGCCGGAGCCGACATTTTCGTGTGTGTGAAACCTGATCTTCTTGAACAGGACTGCGACAGTCGTGAGCGAGACTTCGCCGTGGCCGAGACGCATGTCGGGAGCGATTTGGTCTTTCTCGACTGTCAAAATCTTGAGATCGGTCTTGGTTTCGGCATCGGTGAAGTAATCGACATTTACCTCTTCGACATAGGCGCGCCGTCCATCCCAATCCAACTCCTTCACTTGGTACTGTCCGGCGCCGTGGAGATAGATCGCATCCTGATGCAAGAAGACCGGCGCGGAAAACAGGTCGGTTTCGCCGATGATGCGATTCTTGTCCGACTTGTTGTGGATTGTGAAATTCTCGGGCGATGCGGAGCGCAGAGAGACATCGCCTGCCGGATAGATGTCAGAAGCCCAGAAGTACTTGCTACCGGACTGCGTGAGAACACGATTCTCGCGCAGGTACTCGAGCATCGGCCGAGTCATATCGACACCGAACTTGTCATCGGAATCAAACGGCAGTTCAAACGCCGCGCACTTGAGATGCGACATCAGCACAACAAGATTGTTGGGATCGACAATTCCTGATTCGACCGATCGGTCGAACAGGTATTCGGGATGACGCATGAGGAATTGATCAATCGGCGAAGAATTGGCGACCATAATTGCCGCAGAGACACCTTGACGACGTCCGGCGCGTCCGATCTGCTGACGCATCGATGCCAGAGTGCCGGGGTATCCACATAGTATGGCGACATCGAGTGAGCCAACATCGATTCCCAGTTCAAGCGCATTGGTAGACACAACACCGCGAAGCGATCCGCGCCTAAGCCCTTCCTCGATCGATCGCCGCTCATTCGGCAAGTATCCACCACGATATCCGACAACCATGTTCGGGTTTCGTTTGATCATGGTCAGATGTTCGCGCAGGTAGGTCAGAATGACCTCGACCGAACGTCGCATACGCGCAAAGACAATGGTCGAGATATTGTGAGTAAGAAACTCGGCAGCCAGCTTGTTCGATACCGAAAGTGACGATCGACGAATGCCGAGCGCCTCGTTCATGATCGGCGGGTTGTAGAGGATAACGTGCTTCTCCGCAGTCGGGGCGCCATTCCGGTCTACCACGACAAACTTCTTCCCCACTATCCGTTCGGCGAGTTCAGCGGGATTGTGGATGGTCGCCGAACATGTGATGAACTGTGGATCGGAATTGTAGAACGCGGCGACTCGCTGGAGGCGCCTGATGACATTGCCGAGATGCGAGCCGAAGACGCCACGGTAGTGATGCAGTTCGTCGATCACGACAAACCGCAAATTCTCGAACAACTTCACCCATTTGGTATGATGCGGCAAAATCCCCGAGTGCAGCATGTCGGGATTGGTGATGACAATCTGCCCCGCGATGCGCACGGCGCGCCTGGCTGTCGAGGGTGTATCGCCATCAAACGTGTGTGTCTTGATGTCGATTCCGGCGATCTCGGTCAGTTCAAGCAATTCCGAGCGTTGATCTTGAGACAGTGCCTTTGTGGGAAAGAGATACAGCGCACGCGCCGAGGGATCGCGCAGAATCGTGTTCAAGACTGGCAGATTGTAACAGAGAGTTTTCCCCGATGCGGTCGGCGTGACGACTACAACGTTTTCACGTCGCTCGACGGCCTCAGCCGTTTCGGCCTGATGGCGGTAGAGCTTGTGCACTCCGCGTGACTTGTACGCCTCGATCAAACGTCGGTCAATCGACTCGGGGTAATCTCGGTAATCGCCGGACCGGGCCGAGATTGTGTGCCAATGCTCGACTTGTTTGTCTTTGCGGAGTTTATCGAGGACTTGGTCGAGTGTCATAGCGATCCCCTCTTTCAAATCAATTGATATGGAGGGCAAGCGTACTCGCCCGCCTGCTCTTGCACGCGGGAGTGAAGAGCAGGCTCGCGAGTACGCTAGCCCTACAATTGAGAGAAGTATATCAGATCTTCATTCGCTTCACCAACTAACCAATAAATGATGACAACTTTTGTTAAGAGCGTCCCGCTAATACGACGATGATCTAGTGGCTTGTGGGATTCAAATTT
>JBKKDE010000292.1:0-2937 GCA_046708665.1 Candidatus Zixiibacteriota bacterium
ATCTCTCACTGACCATCAAGAAGAACCACCAGCAGTATCAGGGCATCTCGCATGGCGGAGTATTAGCATCATTGGCCGATACCGCGGCGACTTTTGCGGCATTGACTGTCATCCCAGACGGCATGGATGTTGTCACGATCGAATTTAAAGTGAACTTCCTCGCGGGTGTTCCAGCGGGAACGCTCATCGCCAAGGGCAAGACAGTACGGGTCGGCTCGCGTGTCGCGGTTTCCGAGGTGCACCTGTATGGCCCCACGCAGGACCGTCTCGCGATGACTGGCACTTTCACCATGCTGGTGTTTCCCAAGCCGGACACGACATCATGATCTCAGACATTGCCCCGGAGATCATCGCCGAGTGGGAAGCCCGTTACGGCAAGCCGGTTGAGTGGACGCATCTTCAGCCGGTCTCGGGTTACGACTTTGACGGCATCAAGTCGAGCCAGAAGAATGGGCGCGCACATGACATCACCATGTACATCGAAAACCGTGGACGCATCGCGGTCATCGCCAAGCCCATCTACCCTCGTGGATTGTTTCGCCCGCCATCGGGTGGATTGAATCCCGGCGAGCCGCTCGAGATCGGCGCGTTGCGCGAGGCGCATGAGGAGACCGGACTCACGATTACGATCGACAGGTACCTGCTGCGTGCGCATGTGACGTTCGAAGACTACGGACGCGAGATTCATTGGTGGACGCATGTTTTTAGCGCGTCAACCACGGACGAATTAATTGCGCCGACGGACACGCATGAGATCCGTGAAGCACGTTGGGCGTTGCCCGACGAATTCGCGCAGTTCAATGCGATGATGGTGAACGCCGAACGTGGCGGATTGCGATACCGTGCCGCATTACACAGCCAGATTGCCCTGTTGCACCCCAGCTTTAAATCCTGAGCAGTTAAACACCGCACTTGCTCCATAACCTGTGGGATATCAACCACTACCCGGCCGTTAGTGGCTGGGTTCAACGGATGGCCATAGCTGTCCCAGCCGCGCACAACCCTCACTAACCTGTTGTACGATAGAACGTTGCCAAGGCGAGCGCACGCCTGCTCCACCGGCGAAGAACCCCGGCACCACTATTGCATTGGTAACCTGTGTGCGCCGGGGCGACGTGCCCGGACGACAGGAGCGATGATGATGAAGGTGCGCTATATCCTGACCATGGAAGACCTGGTTGTGCACGGCGAATCCATCAACAGTCTCACGTTGGATTGGCAGGACGATGCTACTCGTGAGCAGGTAATGGGATTCTCCCAGAAGTGGATCACGTCACGCAATTTCCTCACATCACGCATGAACGGGCTCTCTGAAGTTGGAGAGTCGTCTCTGACTATCGAACCGGTCGAAAGCGACGCTCTGCAAGTCGAATGAGGTGAGCTATGGCTGGGGCAGGCGGACTATTGATGACAATCTTCGCATCGATGACGGAGTTTGTCCAGAGTCTGGCCGGACGCTGGCAGGATCTGAGCGCGTTTATCGCATCGCATCTCGGCAGCACAGGGCAATACGCCTTCTGGGCATTCTCTGCACTCGTAGTTCTGATCATTGTTACCTACGCGACACGTCTGGTTTACACATTGGCCAAATGGGTGCTTGTACCTTCCGCGCTGTTGTCGATTGCGGGGTTGACGCTGGCGCCTCAGTTCTCCCCCATGCAGACATTCCCGGTCTTCATCGGCGTGACCACGCTGGTGATGCTGGCAAAGGCACGGTGACACCTATGTGGTTCAAACGCAAAGCCAACGGTAAGCGACTGAGTTCCTGCCCGGGTTGTCTGGAGAAACTTCAGACACGCGACCGTGTGTGGGTGTGCACGCACTGCATGTTGATCTGGCACGGGGATACCTTCGAGCCGCTGACGAAGGACGATTTTGGCTCGCATTATGACGAGTACTTTTTTAGGACGTAGGCAATCCTCACATATCTTGTAGGTCAGGAGCCGGCTCTTTAGGCTGCGAGCATGTCAGGAGCCCAAAGAGCAGGCCCCTGACCGAGGAAAAACAGAGCTGGCACGAGTATTAAAAGACCAGGCATTCGTGACTATCGCGGAGACACGAATTCGATGCAGCTTATCGCCCTCAACTCGTGAGGCTAGGTCCACGCGGAGATGTCCTCGTCCAGAGGAATCCAGTAGATGATTACTGAGTCGTCTACGGTAGTCTGCCCTACCCGCCTTCTCTCTGTATGAGTCGCTCTTGTAGAACAGGCGCACTAGGATGATTCCTCTCGATTTCCCGAATCGCGCTCTGAATGTAGGCAAGTCCCTTTCCATTGATCAGAAAGCGCGCGACAGAGACGCATTCCGGCGACAGCGGATAGGATTGCATAATGTTCAACCCCGCCTCGTACCACTGGCTAAGTGAGCTGGAGTCTTGCGGAATAGATAGCTTGTCACTGTTCCACTTCGACCAAGCAGCTCTTGGTGCTAGTTTGCTTTCAGGAAAGTTGGTGACGAGCTCTCCCCAAGCAGCACGGGCACAGTCCATCTTCCCCTGCCAGAGCGCTTTCCAACCCAAGTACGCGAGCGAGCACGCCTCCGACTCATGAGAGGGACACTCGACTACTCTCAATGGGATGTCCATCCATGGAGAGTTGGGTCGGGCTGGCCGCTCCAGAAATGAGTGCCCGGATACCGACAAACTGAGAGTATAGTCTCCCGGATGAAACCGTGAGCCCTGCCCGACACAGACAGATTGGTAGTCTATCCAGACTTCCCCCGGCTGAAGACTATCCACAGAATAATTGCAAGGCGAGTTTCCTATGAAGTAGCCGCACTCGGCAGGAGGTGGCACGATCTTCATGTCCACGATGTCTCCACCGATTCCCAGAATTGCACTTGGTTTTGGTTGGGGCGCTCGTAAGCTTCCCCGTCAAGTAGACAGTTCATAAGTAGAGATTCCGGCTGTTTGCGTTTGACGGAAGACGGCCGGTGG
>JBKKDE010000293.1:0-2628 GCA_046708665.1 Candidatus Zixiibacteriota bacterium
TCTCGATTTCCCTGCATGGCTCGGCGACACCCGGAGTGTACGCCAGCGACAGGTCGACTTGTGTCGTGCAGGGCTTGGTCGGAACGACCTGAATCTTACCGGGGCGTCCCCGGCGATGATACTCTAAAGCATCCTCTCGGCGGATCATGACTTGCCATCCCTTCTGAATGTGCCTGCCAGGGGCCGGAGGATCCCCTCCATCTACCCTGCCCCTTCAATCTAACATCAACATTTGTGTCGGCAAAGGCCGCCTGAATGATTCTGTCAAATTCAGGGCGTTCTGGCTGTCAGCAGCCCGAATATCCCCATACAGGCCGCATGCAATCCCTACCACGAAGTGATGGCCAGAGATTGCGAAATGATTCACAAGGCGGGGTCGTCGAAACCCGCAGTTTAGACTCCTCTTTTGTGGGTCGCTTACCGAGCCCAAAAAGCAATGGACTGTTGAGACAGTCGGCAACCGCCGACCTAAACAATGTGTTATACTATGTAAGGGCTAGGACGACACCCGGTTGAGGAGAGGTAGATGACGACGTTACAGGAACGATTGGCTCAATTGCTGCCCGTGTGGCAAGCCGACGTGAAAGAGTTTCTCAAACAGCATGGCGACGATGTCGTTGGCAAGGTGACGCTGTCGCAGGCCTACGGTGGCATGCGTGGTGTGCGCGCCATGGTGTGCGACACGTCCTTGGTTGAACCGGATGAGGGATTGGTCATTCGTGGGATTCCAGTTAAGAAACTGGTCGACCGGCTCCCGGAGGAAATCCTCTGGCTGCTGCTTACAGGTGAATTCCCGGATGAGCACCAATTGCAGGGTATACAGAGCGACCTGAAGAAACGATCGCGCGTGCCGGACTATGTATGGACGGTTTTAGAAGCGATGCCGCGTGATTCACATCCGATGTGCATGCTCAATACCGCGATTCTGTGTATGGAGCGTGAGTCCGGATTTCATCGCCATTATGAAGAAGGATTAACCAAGGAACATTATTGGGAAGAAACACTTGATGACGCGCTTAATCTGATTGCGCGTCTGCCAGCAGTTGCCGCCGGTGTCTATCGGTTGCGTTTCGGCAAGGGTCCGCGCATTCTCTCCAATCCGAAATTGGACTGGGCCGCTGACTACGCGCACATGCTCGGAGTCGAGGACCCGGATGGCAGCTTCGCCAAGCTGATGCGCCTTTACATGGTGCTGCACTCCGATCATGAGTCTGGAAATGTGTCTGCGGCCGCGGCCGCAACAGTCAATTCCGCATTGTCGGATTTGTACTACTCATTGTCGGCGGGTCTGAACGGATTGGCGGGACCGTTGCACGGCCTGGCGAATCAGGAATGCCTCGCATGGGTATTGCAGACCAAAGAACGTTTCGGCGGAGTGCCGACGCACGAACAACTTGAGAAGTATGCGTGGGAGACATTGCAGGCCGGCCATGTGGTCCCTGGCTATGGTCACGCTGTTTTGCGCATCACGGATCCGCGTTTCGATGCGTTCCTCGATTTCGGCAAGAAGCATTGCGCGGATGACGAGGTCTTCCAGATTGTCGCCAAGGTCTTTGAAGTTGTACCGAATGTCTTGAAACAGGTGAAAAAGATCAAAGACCCGTGGCCAAATGTCGATGCGGCATCCGGTGCGCTGCTTTGGAAATACGGTCTGACAGAGCTGTCGTACTACACCGTGCTCTTCTCGGTATCGCGCGCTCTCGGCATCTGTTCGCAAGCCGTGATCGCGCGCGGAATGGGATATCCGATCGTGCGTCCGAAGTCATCGACGACCGAGTGGCTGAAAAAGCAACTGATAGGAACTCCGGTTCCGGCGTAATTGGACGCCACGCGGGCCCATCCCTCGGGCCGCAGGAGCCGGGAGCTTCTACCTACAGCCGCACCGTCCAACAGAGCGGTGCGGTATACTGCTCCCCATTTAACCACCCCTCGGTCTAACTGATTAAATTGGGGCTGGCCAGAAGGAGGTCAGCGATCCCCAAGAGGGGAGGCTTCGCACTGAAGAGACGGCAGTGGACATCGGCGCAGAAGGCCCGGATTGTGCTGGAGGGTCTGAAGGGGCGTCCGACGTCGGAGTTGTGCACGGAGCATCAAATCAGCCAGGCGCAGTACTACCAGTGGCGGGATGCGTTTCTGGCGAATGCATCCAAAGCATTCGAGATCAGCAAACAGACACAGCGGGAAGAGCGGCTGGTCAAAGAGAATGCGCGGCTCAAGCGATTGGTGGCCGATCAGGCATTGGAGTTAAAAAAACTCGAGGAAGAGGAGTTCGCATGAGGCGGGCGTCTTCCTCGGTGGCTTTACGGAACGAAGCAGTGGTGGCGCGGATCCGAGAGCTGAAGGCGGATCATCCGTTCTGGGGGTATCGGCGGGTGTGGGCGACGTTGCGGTTCACCGACAAGATCGTGATCACGCCCAAGCGGGTGCTGCGCCTGATGCGGTTGCATCAGTTGCTGGTGACAGCGGAGACGGCGCACAAGGCCACCCGGAGCACGCGTCCCAAACCGCAGGCTACCGCGCCGCTTCAGTGGTGGGGCATCGACATGACCAAGGTGATGACCCAGACGGGCTGGTCGTACGTGGTCATCGTTCTCGACTGGTTTGACAAGCGAATCGTCGGACACTACG
>JBKKDE010000294.1:0-7872 GCA_046708665.1 Candidatus Zixiibacteriota bacterium
GGCCTTGATCGCAATGGTGCCAATGTCCCGAGCGGTGTGTACTTCTACCGCGTAACGACGGACACGTGGACGGCTACCAAGAAGATGACGCTGCTGAAGTAGTTGGCACGTTGTCTGCTAGGTAGTAGCTTGTTAACTGAATTCTTAGTATTGACATCGATCCCGCAAGCCCATACCGGGCTTGCGGGATCGACACTCAAAAGGGGTGGTCGACGTGAGCAAAGTGATGGGACAGAAGTGGTTGGCGGGGGTAGTAGCGGCCGGGTTTATCCTGGTAACGCCGTCGGTCGTGTGGTCCCAGATTGCGGGCCGTGTGCAAAATGGCAGCGGCGGTGCACTTTCGGGCGCAACGGTCGAAATCTGGAACAGCTATCCGGGTGGGATCATTCTGGGGAGCGGTGTCACCAACGGCTCCGGCGTGTTTTCGATTGGCGCCGTCGCCGGAGGCACGGTTGATGTGCGCGTCCGCAAAGCAAACTTTTACCCGACAGTCGTGAGCGTTTTACCACAGCCCACCAGCAACACGACAGTTCGGCTCACCGCGACGAACGCCCTTGTTGGCAATCCGAGCGCCTGTGATTACTGGGGCCAGAACACCGAATTCCTCGGTGCGCCAATCCGTTCCGGAGACGTGGTTGAAGTAACCGGCGCGAACGGGCAGACATGTGGGAATAGTGAGTCGATCACCGTGGTGGGAACGTACCTGCTTCACGCATTCCCTGACGATCCAAACGTTTCCGGGATCAATGGTCCGATCCCCGGTGAGAATCTCTCATTCAAAATTAATGGAATCGCCGCGTCGCTCGTTTCAGCGCCAGCAACCATGGGCGCCGGATTCGGCTGCGGCAGCGAAGAGGGCCTGGTTGGTCCGACTTCGGCGAGTGGCGTCACCCTGACCGGCCCGACCGCTGCGACCGGAAGCGCCGGAAACTCGGCGTTCATCGTCTACTCGATCACAAACTCCGGAAACGTCGCTGGCAACTTCACACTCAATGTGGAGCTGACTCCGGGCTGGACAGTGCTTCTGTCATCGCAGAAGGCACTCCCCTTGAGTCTCGGTGTTGGCGAAACCGCGACAATTGTCGCCGAGATTCAGATTCCGGGCGGCACGGCCGATCAGGACGTCGAGGTGCGCGCTCGCATTTCATCCGACTCCTATGGTCAGGCGAACTCGGGTGCATGGACAACCCTGGCGGTGTCCACGACGTCCGATGTCGGCGGTGACA
Organism: Candidatus Zixiibacteriota bacterium; assembly: GCA_046708665.1. GTDB lineage: Bacteria > Zixibacteria > MSB-5A5 > WJJR01 > WJJR01 > JACQFV01. The sequence goes on from JBKKDE010000294.1 coordinate 1,227, forward strand.
ACGGCGGGCTGCTGCCAACGTCATTCTCGCTGGCGCAGAACTATCCGAACCCGTTCAACGCTGGCACCAACATCACCTTTAACTTGGACCAGAGCGGACAGGTCTCGTTGACAGTCTGCAATCTGCTCGGCCAGAGCGTGCGTACGCTGATCAATGGCCACCGCGAAGTCGGCATCCAGACCGAGGTGTGGGATGGGCGCGACGACAATGGCAACACAGTGCCTTCCGGCATCTACTTCTCGCGGCTTGTCCAGAATGACCAGAGGCAGGTGCGGAAGATGGTACTTCTGAAGTAACGACAAAATTGCGATCTTTCTTCGCCCCCGCCAGTTGCACCTGGCGGGGGTTTTCGTTTTTGGACAATGGGACCTTGCGCCGGGCGCGTGGGCGGGGCTATTTGCCGTGAAGATTGTCACCGATTATTGGTCATCGTCAAGGAGGGCACTTGATACGAGCAAGTAGAATGATGAAGTGGTCTGCGGCGTTCTGCCTTGTGGCGGCAAGCTGGACAGTCAGTCATGCGGATGTCACCGTGAGTCGTGTCACGACCATGGACGGAATGGGCGGATTGCTGAAATCGTCGACCACGTCAACGGAGTCGTACTCCGGCGACAAGATGGTCAACGATAGCGAGACCAAGATGGAAAACAAGATGCTCAAGATGTTCGGCGGCGGAAAGCCGATCAAGACGACGTCCATCACGCGTCTCGACAAAGAATTGATTTGGAACATCGATCACAAGGACAAGAAGTATACCGAGATGACATTTGCCGAGGTGCGCGCATGGATGGACTCTCTGGGCGGCATGATGTCCGGTGCTGGCGCCGATCCGATGGCGCAGCAACAGCCCGCGATTGACACCTCGGAGATCACCTTCTCCGAGCCGACGTTCGAGATCAAGCGCACAGGGAAGAGCGAGACGATTTCCGGTTACTCGTGCGACCAGTCAATTATGACCATGACGACGGTCGGGACCAATCGTAAGACGGGCGAGACGATGACACTCGAGGTCGTGATGGACATGATGCTGGCGCAGGGTGTCCCCGGTGCGGATGAGATTGTCGATTTTGGCGTGCGTACTGCAAGGGCCATGGGGTTCGAGATGGACAATGGCAGCGCACATTCGATGACTAAGATGCTCGAGATGTATGGCATCGACGCCGAGAGGCTGGCTGAGGAGTCAGAGAAGCTCGAAGGGTTCGCGATGAAGACGGTCATGAGCTTCACCATGGGTGACGACGCTATGGAGCATGTCAAGGACGAGTCCAAGGGATCGGAGGCCGAGCCGGCGGACGGGGAGAATCCCAAAGAGGACGAGGGCACTCCGACAGATGCCTCCAGCGCGACCGTGAAGGCATTGGGAGGTCTGTTCGGTAAGAAAAATAAGGATAAGGATGAAGAGAAAGCCAGGGACGAGGAAGCGGCGGCTATGCCGGCTGGAACGATGCTGTGGATGAGCTCGGTAGTTACGGGGCTCGAATCAACATCGCCTCCGGCGATGAGCTACGAGATTCCCGAGGGGTACAAACTCGAGAAATCAGCACTGCGGGAGGACTAGTTCCCAGACAGTGTGCATGAAAATGTCAAAGGGTCTGTCGCGAGCTTCGCGACGGACCCTTTCAATTTCGCTTAAGCAGCCGTTACGGTGCGCAGGGGTTGCAAAACTCTGTCGCAGCGGCGAGCCCGCGGAAGGCAACGTTGACAATCTTGACCACGTCCAGCACGTCTGTGGTGCCAGTGCAATTGACGTCGGTACGCTCCCGGATACACGAGGGATCGGTGACGGCGGCGACTCCACGAAAGGCCACGCCGACAGTCGAGACGACATCCTGAATGTTTGACCTGATACCATCGCACACCGGATCGGCCGGGCAGGGGCATCCGCACTCTGGATAAATCGTGATGCGGATCAGCGCGTGGCCCGAGGTGTCGAGGCCGTCTGAGGCTACATAGGTGATAGAATCATCGCCGACATAGTCCAAGTCAGGGGAGTAGTCGAAGAATCCCGAGGCGGAACTGAAGTTCGATACAGAGCCATTGAAAGGTCCGGCGACATGAGTGATCGTCCACGAACCATTGTCAACGTCCGTGACCGGCATAGCGCCGATCGATATGTCGAAGTTCTTTACGGTGTTCGCGCTCACGTCGGCTGCGGACGGTGCGTCGTTGACCGGCGTTACCGTCACACGCCACTTGGATGAATTCGAGTAGGCGTTGCGGTCAAAGACTCGGAACGTCAGTGAGTCTGGGCCGGTGGCATTGAGGTTCGGGGAGTACGTGAACGCGCCGGTCAAGGTATCCAAATCGCTGACTTGCCCACGAAACGGTCCGGATTGGATGATAAATATCAACGTGTCGTTTTCAGGGTCGCTCGCCTGGAGCTGAGCACCAAATGGAGTGTCCTCGATTGTTGTCGCGGAGGAATCGTAGGAGAATGGCGGATTGGTCACCTCGATAACCGTAATCTCGACATACTCAGAGTCTGCGAGCGCGCCATCGGATGCAACGAACAAGACGGTATCGATTGTTGATTGCAGGTAGGTCGGGGTCCAATTGAATACGCCGTTGCCGTTACCCTGATCGTTGAAGCTCGAACCAACCGGCAATCCGATGGCCGACAATGTCGGGATCGTGGCATTCTCATCGGAGGCACTCACAGCGAAGCTGAGCAACTGGCCCTCTTCGATTCCTTGAGCGCCGATCGGCGCCAACACAGGGGCGAATGGGTCTCCCTGCAGACTTCCGGTTGCGCCGTCATTGCGCTTCGGTGAGTTCAATGCATGAACAAAGTCCGTGGAATTGTTCGGCGTGACGAAGCTGTAACGAATTCGTGTCAACGATTGAACGCCATTGGTCGGCAGTGGAAGTGCGGGAGTGCCGAATCCGGTGTTGTCGCCTGTGTACGCTCCATACGCGACATTGTCGATGACTCCGCCGACTCCGTCGTTGTCGAAGACAAGTTTTCCGTCAACGAGAGATAGGGAATTGTCGGGGATGACGCGATCGGCGTTGAAACCGAGTTCAGCGACTGCGGCCGTTGTCGCCAGGAGCACTGTTTCGTTATTGCCGAGTTGCGAGAAGAAGCCAGTGAAGTCGTGAACGACAGTTGTATCGCTTCCGTCGGCGTTCATCGATTCCAAGTGTGTGGGGCCGAGATTGGTCTGACCTTCGGACAGGGCGATGAGTTCGACGAACTGTTTGGTGCCGTCGGCATTCGAATAGAACTCATTGATCATAATGACAAGCGAGGCTCCGGGGTCTGCATTGAGCCGACCATGTCCGCCAAGTCCGAGGGCGAGCGCAACAAGAACTATGCGCGGAAACCATCGACCGCCTCCATGCGGGTCAGGATACAGCATCGGCAACCTCCGGCAGAACGGGTGAGGGTGTGCCACCTTCTGGTCGGACCATACGCCATGCACATACGGCGAGCTAGGCCGGCGAGCGACGGAACTGGCCCACCCCAATATACGTCGGACGAAAGGGGAGTCAAGTGCACTGGGGTTGTGAACAGTGTCACAAGCGACCCTCGCCCTTGAACATTCCCTCCACGCGAATATTCCGTGGGTCGATGACGAAACGATGCTCTTTGTGTGTACCAGTGGTTAATCTGTTACTGATAGCGTAATCTTGATGTCCGGCTCTGGTGGGAGAGTGTGGATTTTTAGCCGTAACGATGATTGAGCAGACGAAATCACTGATCCGCGTGCTGGCTCTTGTGGCTGGAGTGTTGTTAGTCATTGTCGCCGCTGTCCGCTATTTCGGGTCGTCCGGTCAGGGTTCGGCTGAAAGTGTCGACAACCCCGACGACGGATCTCCCTTTGTCATTCGCAGCATACCGCCCAACGCGAATGTGTTTATCAATAACGAGCTGGTTGGGACCACCCCCTACCCATACGAATCCTTCGAATCGGGCATACTCCGTATCCGTTTGGAGCTTGGCGATTTGATTCCGGCGGAGACACTTCTGATCGTGCCCGAGGATGGTCCCGTCCCGATTTTCCCAGTGTTCGTATTCTCGATCCCGGTTGAATTGACCTCGGATCCCCCGGGGGCGCAGCCCATTATCAATGGGCGTGAGCTGCGCGCTTTCGAAATCGCGAGCTACCGGGTGCGCGCAACCGATACCTTGGACTTGGAATTTGAACTCGGCGCGGAATCCTCGACGCGGGTGCGGTTCAGCCCGCTGCTGGGGTTGCTCGATGATGCGGATACGGTGCGCTGGAAATGGCGTCCGGCAGACAGCAGCGAACCGGCGCGACTGACTGGGATTTTTGCCCAGCTTGTGCGGGTGAAGTCGATCCCTCCCGGAGCGGCCGTATATCTGGATCAGAACCCGAATCCGATTGGCCACACCGATGGACGAGTGGCGATACCGTACGGAGATCACACGCTGACATTGCGGCTTTCCCCGTTTGATGACTTCGAAGTGACGATTTCGTCCTCGCGTGATCGCAGCGAGCCGGTCTCTGTCATACTGCGGCGTTCAGTTTGGTTCGCGGCTGTCGATGCGCAGAATCCTTACTTTGACCTCAATGCCCATGTGCGATCGATCCGGCAGGGCGGGGCCTATGTAGTTGCTCCCGACGATCGCCTGTACACTCCGGGAAGCGTCTACTTGGATGGTCGGCAGTCCGAAGTCGAGTTGTCGTGTGAGGGTTACGCCGACACGACCATCACTCTGGGTGGCTCAGCGAGTGAGATTATCGTCGCGATGCGGGCATTGCCGAAGCACCGGCCTCAACCGACCGATCAAACTGCACTCGAAACCGCTTGGGTCCGGTTTGTAGTAAAGCAGGGAAGGTCGGAAGTATTGGCTGGGGCCGAAGTCTTTGGCGTTGATAAAGACAATGGCAACATCGTACGTTATGGGCCGACCGACGAGGATGGTATCCTCACCACACGTGTGCCTATCGGCGATTACGATTGGTGGGCCGCCAAGCCGGGATATGTTGCGGGCAAGCCGAACGGCGAACGTATCAAACGCAGCCGGAAGACCAAAGAAATTACGCTCAAAGTGAAGCCGATGTAGCCGTCGGCGCAGCGCAAACACACCTGAACCCAATGCCGCGATTCACAATCACACGCGACGGAAAACCCTTCGGGCAAGTCGACGCTCATGGCGACCGCATCGAGCTGGGCTCGGCGCGAACGTGTCAGGTGTTGATTGATGATCTGCTGATTTCGCTCAAGCAGGCAGCTTTCGTTCGCAGTTCGACCGCCGACAAGTTCCAGGTTGAGCCGGTATCGCGAGTTCCTGCATTCAGTCTTAATGGTCAGGTCGTCGAGAGTCCGGTGGAGGTTCGTGACGGTGCGGTGCTCACGATTGAGGGCTACGAGATCGCGATCACATACCTACCGGGTGAGGTTGTCAGCGCATCAGCACCTGCCTCTGCCGCGGGCGGGCAAGTGAGATCCTATGCCCCGGCTGTTGAGCAGCCGCTTCCGCCTCCGCTTGAGCCGGATCTCCCACCACCGTTGGACGCGAGCCAGCCGAAGATTGTTGAAGTCAATGTGACTGCCCCGGTGGCAGCTCCGGTCAGTACACCGAAACCCGACAATGCTGACATGGATCGGACTGTCTTCGTGCGGCGAGTGGGTAAGCTTGTCGCAACTGCGGGGCCGCTCAATGGGCAGTCATGGGATTTGAAGTCAGGGGAGACACGCATTGGCCGAGAATCCGGCCAAAACGACATCGTGATCCGTTTTGACGCCCAGGGTAACGTCGACAACAGCATTTCACGACGACATGCGTCGGTTCATGTCATCGGGGACAGGATTTTTGTCGAGGACGCCGGTAGCGCGGCCGGGACATTCGTCAACGGCTCAGCGGTCGCGTCACGTCAACGGGTCGAGGTCAGATCGCAGGATTTGATCGAAATACGCTCTTCGCGAGAGAGCACACTTTTGCGCATCGAGCTTGCGAGTACCCCGTCACCCTCGGCGCCCCGCCCCGCTCCGGTCCCTCCGCCGGTTCCGATCGCGGCCGAGCCACCGCCAGTGCGTACGCCGGCGCCTATTCACGATGCGCCTCGTCAGGGGGATTTCGGAGCCGAGGAGCCGCCGGTCGTGCGTCGTCGTCGACGCGAACCGGCTGCTGCCGACAACCCCTTTGTTCCGTTAGAAGAGCCCCGTAGTGGCGGCAAGATTCCCAAATGGGGGTGGATTGCTGCCGGGGCGGGAGTCATCCTGTTGATTGCTATCGTTCTGCTAATAGCCCTCTAAATGTTGCTATTCCTGCACCCTTGTTCGTTGAATGATAAGGGGATGCGTCCACTGCTATTGATTGCCTCCCAGACGCCGATGTGGTATCTATGCGGGGGATTGTCGGCCGTTGGCCTCGTAGTCACTCCGACAGCTTAAGGGATCAATCGACCATTATGACCACTGTGGCACTTTTTGGCGGTAGTGACATCGGCCGAGTACGCCGGATCAACGAAGACAGCTTTCGTCTGATTCCCGATCGCGAGACAATGGTTGTCTGCGATGGCATGGGTGGCCATGCCGCAGGTGAGGTGGCATCGCAACGGGCTGCCGAGACTGTCGAGGCGTATCTCATGCGTGTCGACGAACTCGAGCGCCCGGCACTGAAACTTGCTGTCCCCGGCAGCAGTCTCGCTCCTGAGGCCGAGGACTTGGTGTGGGC
>JBKKDE010000295.1:0-9489 GCA_046708665.1 Candidatus Zixiibacteriota bacterium
CTGCCACCTGCGCACCAATCTCCAAAACCTGCTTTGGAGAGAGGGTCATGCGCTTGTCGCGCAACGTCTGCCCATCGACATGCTCCATGACGATGAACAACTGTCCGTCGTGTTCCTGTATGTCGTGAATCGTGCAGATGTTCGGATGATTGAGAGCCGATGCCGCGCGCGCCTCTTGCAGGAAACGCGCCCGTGCATCCGGCTGTGCAGTCATCTGTGCCGGGAGAAATTTAAGCGCGACTTTGCGGTCGAGTTTGGAATCGACGGCGAGATACACCTCACCCATACCGCCAGCGCCGAGGTGCTCAAGAATTTTGTAATGCGCGATTGTTTGACCGATCACTAGAACACCTTTGGTGGAAGGTTCATCAGACGTTCAAATTCAGGAAGATGGCGGAGCTTGTCCCAGTATGGAGCAACTCGCAAATGCCCCGCAGACATCCATGAGGGAATCGACAACAGGTATTCAATGATCTTGAGAGCGCCAGCGCTATCACCGGCCTGGGTATACACACTGGCCTGGACACCCATGGCGAGGGGTCCCGCGAGCGCGTCTTGTGAGATGGGGCGGATGTCCACGGCCGATTGGGCATGGTGAATGGCCTCGTCGATTCGCCCGAGCCCAACACAGGCCTTGGCCAACGCCACCCGCTTGCGCGGGTCTTGGGGATCGCCCGCGACGGCGGGCTCCAGAAGTGAGGCGGCATTACGATACTCCGGCTCTGCGTCCTCCGGATTGCCTAATAGGTAATGGGCCTCGGCAATCATCAGCGACTTGGGATAGTACCAATGCTGCTCCTCGTAGACGTCGCCGCGCACACGTTGAATATGCTCCAATGCGCCTGATAAATTGCGCTCCGCCAAAGATTGCTCATACCATTCCCAGATAGACTCCTCGTGCCCCTGCTCACCCATCATTTCCAGCATGCGCCGGGACTCCCCGATATTCCCGTGTGCGAAGAGCTGGAGCATAGCGCTCCACGTGTAGGCGTTGTATTGATCGGGAGCGATGCTGATAGAACGTTGAAAGTAGGTATTGGCGCTCTCAAAGCGTCGCATGATGAAGCATGTGATCCCCGCTTCGCAGGGATACTGGCTGCGCATTGGATCGAGCTTGATGACGGCATTGGCGCCGCCAATTGCGTCGGCAAATTGCCCGAGGCGTCGCTGGATCATGGCAACCATGAAAATGGCCAGCGAGTGATTGGGCTGAAGCTGAATCGATCGTTGGAACTCTTCGATGGCGCCCTTGAGGTCACGTAGACAACGATATAGGAAGAAACCGTTCGCCAGAGGCGTTTCCGGATCCGAGTGGTTGAGCGCCAGCGCGCTTTCGACGGTGCTCTTGGCCTTCTGGATTCTCTCTGGGGATCGATCATGCCCGTAGAAATACATTCCAGAATGTGCGATAGAGAGGTAGGCGTGCGCTTGAGCAAAGGCAGGATCAAGAGTCACTGCGCGCTCAAACATCTGGATAGCCAGACGGTGGTTCTCCAAGCTGTAATCGTTGCTTCGCAGGTACTCGCCGCCACGCAGAAAGGCATGGTAGGCGTCCAGATTCTCCGTCGGCCTGGCTTCGATGGCGCGACGTTCGGGGTCGCCGAGTGTGATGTTGAGCTGATCGGTGACTTTCTCAGCGATGTCCGACTGCACATCGAAGATGTCCTCAATTACGCGGTCGTAACGGTCCGACCACATGTGCGTGTCCTCATTCACCTGAATAAGCTGCGGCGTGATACGGACCCGGCTTACCCCCTGCGCCCCTTTGCCCCAGCGCACAGTACCTTCGAGGATGTAATCGACTCCCAACTCGCCGCCGATGTCACGGATCGATTTCTTAGTGCCCTTGAATTGCATGACGCTCGTGCGCGAAATGACACCGATTTCCTTCACCGCCGACAAGCGGCTGATGATTTCCTCGGTGATGCCATCGGCAAAATACTCGTCGTCCGCAGCTCCAAGATTCTCAAAGGGTAGAACAGCCAACATTTTGCGCCGCGCAGCGACAGCCTGTTCGCCGCCCGAACTGCTCGACCGAAGCAGCCGCTTGAGATCGGAAATCAAATCAGCGGCTGACTGATAACGCTCACCGGTGTGCTTGGAGAGAGATTTGGAAATAATGCGCTGCAACTCGTCCGGGGTTCCGGAGACGAATCGCGCCACCGGTTGCGGTTCCTCGTTGACAATCGCGTACATCAACGCCGCGTTGTGCGCTCCTTGAAATGGCAAACGGTCGGTCGCCATTTCATAGAGGACGACGCCGAGAGAGAACAAATCAGAGCGATGATCACATTCGCGCCCGCTCGCCTGTTCGGGCGACATATACGCGGCGGTTCCGACTGTTGAACCCGTTTGAGTCAGCCGAACGGCACCTTCGAAAGTCGCCAGACCGAAGTCGAGTAAACGCGGGCGGCCGTCCTCGTCGACGAGAATATTCGATGGCTTGATGTCGCGGTGAATGACACCCGCGGAATGCGCTTTGCCGAGCCCTTCGGCAATTTGCGTCGCCAATGCGAGCTTTTCATCGAGCGATAGTGATTGTGTCTTCAAATACTCACTTAGATCGTGCCCATCGACATATTCCATCGCGATGAAGTCACGATCGTCGACCGACTCGACAGCATGGATGGTCAGAATATTCGGATGATTGAGTTTGGACGCGGCCTTGGCCTCTCGGATCAAACGCTGACGCGCTTCTGGATTCTTGGTGAGACTCTGAGGTAGAAACTTGAGCGCAACGCGCCGCTCGAGCTTCGTGTCGTCGGCCAAAAAGACTTCACCCATCCCGCCTTCGCCGAGCTTCTCGATAATCTTGTAATGCGCAATCGTCTGTCCTATCACTAAAACACCTTTGGCGGGAGGTTGGCGAGCCGTTCGAATTCAGGATTGCCGCGAAGCTTGTCCCAGTAGGGATGAATGCGCAAGTAGGCAGGTGATATCAGGTGTGCGGCATTGAGAACCTCTTCTAGCGCCCGCAATGCCGTAGTCCCATCCCCGGCGCCTGCGTGAATTATTGCTTGAAAAGCCAGAAACACCGGTCCGTCGATTGTATCTGTTGTAATCGGTTTTCTCGTCACGACACCTCGGATGAGTCGTGCGGCATCATCCAACTGCCCCAAGCCGGCTTTAGACATCGCCAGCGCAGTGATCACGCGATCATCCTCATCGTTTTCCTTGAGTTTATTTTCAAGGTAGAAAACCGCGGCGGCGTAGTGGGGCTTTGCCGCCTCGGCGTTCCCCAGTAGGCGATGTGCCTCACCAAGGAAGAAGGACTTCGGAGCATGCCACGTCTGGTCCTCATAAAGGTCTTGACCGTGACGCTCCAAGAACGCCAGTGCGGCGGAGAGGTTTCGCTCGGAGTAAAGCACTTCCGTCCACTCGATGAAGGCTTCGACCGGGCCACGATGCCGCAATCCTTCGAGGCACAGGCGCGCCGCCGCCACGTTGCCACGACCCTGCAGTTCGACAGTGGACTTCCAAGCGCGCGCCTGCGACCGGTCGGGCGCCAGAGCGATCGCGCGATCAAGAAGGGCCGCGGCCTCGTCGTACCGTCGCATCGTCGAAGCCGTGACTCCGGTTTCGAGTATGAGCAATGGACGCAAGGGATCCAACTTCAGGACGCGATGACAGATATCCAGTGACTCAGCAAACTTTCCTTGTCGGCGCATAATCATGGCCGACATGAAAAGCGGAGCTGCGAAATTCGGCTGTCGCTGAACCGACTTGTTGCACTCTTCGATGGCTCCGTCGAAATCCCGTTGACATCGATAGAGGTAGTGCGCACTGGCCAGAGGTGATTCGGGATCATTTTTCCCTAGCGCTACCGCACGATCCAGCGCCTCTTTTGCCCGTACGACTCGCTCATGGCTCAAATCGTATCCATACCAGTACATGCTCGTATGTCCGATGCAAAGATATGCGTGCGCCTGTGCGTACGCAGGATCAAGCGTTACCGCCTGCTCGAACATCTCGAGAGCAATCTGAATGCCCTCGGACGAAGGGTCGGGACTGAGAAGGTACTCATACCCCCGCCTAAAGGCATGGTAGGCATCCATGCTCTCCGTCGGCTTCGCTTCGATTGCCTTACGCTCGCCCTCGCCAAGGGTGATGTTCAGTTGCTCGGTCACTTTCTCGGCGATGTCAGACTGAACCTCAAAGATGTCTTCAATCAGTCGGTCATAACGATCCGCCCACATGTGCGTGTCATCGTTAACCCGGATGAGCTGCGGCGTGATACGGACACGGGCTGCTCCTTGCCCGGATTTTCCCCATCGGACAGTGCCTTCGAGGATGTAATCGACACCCAATTCCGATCCAATCTCCCGGATCGATTTGTTGGTCCCCTTTAATTGCATCACGCTGGTTCGCGAGATAACACCGATCTCTTTGACTGCCGCGAGACGGCTGATGATCTCTTCGGTGACTCCATCAGCGAAGTACTCGTCATCGACCTGGCCGAGATTATCAAACGGGAGCACCGCCACCATTTTCCGTTTGGCGGCCTGCGACTTTTCTCCGCCCGATGTGTTCAATCGAACCAGTCGTCTCAAGTCGGAAACCAAGTCTGCCGCCGACTGGTAGCGCTCGTTTGGTAGCTTTTCGAGACATTTCGAAACGACTCTCTGCAGGTCATCGGAAATTCCGGTCACGTAACGTGCCAGTGGCTGCGGATCCTCATTCACAATCGCGTACATCAGCGCCGCATTGTGCGCGCCCTGGAACGGGAGTCGGTCGGCCACCATTTCGTAGAGGACGACGCCAAAAGAGAAGAGGTCCGAGCGATGGTCACAGTCCCGTCCGCTGGCCTGTTCGGGTGACATGTAGGCGGCAGTCCCGACGGTCGAACCGACCTGGGTCAATCGTGCCGCGCCTTTGAAGGTTGCAAGCCCAAAGTCGAGCAACCGGGGACGGCCTTCGCCATCAACGAGGACATTCGACGGCTTGATGTCGCGATGGATCACTCCAGCCGCATGTGCTCTGCCTAAACCCTCAGAAATTTGAATGGCCAGACGAAGCTTATCGTCGGTCGAAAGCGAATGCCCGGCGAGGTAAGCGGCAAGATCATGCCCATCGACATACTCCATAACGATGAAGTCGCGGTCATCAACCGACTCGACCGCATAGATTGTCATGATGTTCGGGTGGTTGAGCTTGGACGCCGCCTTCGCCTCGCGGATCAGGCGCTGACGGGCCTCCGGATTCTTGGTGAGACTTTCCGGAAGAAACTTCAACGCCACTTGGCGTTCGAGTTTGGTGTCCTGAGCGAGGAATACCTCACCCATGCCGCCTGCGCCAAGCTTTCTATCTATCCGATAATGTGCGACTGTCTGATTTTGCATTGGATACTCGTGATCTCCCGCGGCGTCAATGCCTGCAAGTGTAGCTGGGTTCGCAATAAATCGAAGACTGTAACGAATCAGGAAGGTACATAAGTGCGTGGAGGTGAACGGCTCGGACATTCAGTTCTGAATAGACCCCGGCCAGCCGTCCGATTGCCAGTGTCGCGCCAATTCTATAACGAGCTGTGCTCAGTCCGGTCATGTATTTTCGCTCAGAATCCAAGACGGTAAAGGTCGTCTAAATCCCGAGCGAATTCAACAACTCTACGAAGCGGGGATGAAATCGAATCGGGTCCAGCATCGAATCCATTCTCAGCCCGGCCAAATTGACAGAACGGGATCGAATGTTCTCCTGTAACGCATCAACCGACTGATCCGCCTCGCCTAACAGGGCATGGATCGCCGCACGTGCGTAATGTAGAGGATAGCCAGCTGTAGCAGCCTGCATGACAGCCAGTTGGCGTCGAAGGATTCCCTCGGGCCCGGACTCTGTGAGGATCTTTGGCCAATCATTCTCGTCACGCCTCTGGCCTGTGTACGGCGGCAGCCATTCGGGTATATGGGTGATTGCCCCCTCGTAATCACCCAATTGCCACAGCGTGAGGTACATCAGACGCTGTGCCTTGATAAAGTGCCCGTCGAGGGAGAGAACGTAGGCCACCCTGTCTTTGGCCGTTGTGAATTCGCGGATGTAGTAGTAGTGACGGCCCAGATCCGTGTTGATGATGAGTGAGAGCGGGTCGAGCTCGCGCGCTTTCAGCATGGCCTTCCCAGCTTCCTCCACACGTCCAACTTCCAGGAGCATTTGGGTCGCATACCAGTGGTGGGCTGTCGCATACCCCGGTTTTAGCTCAATGGCCCGTCGAAAAGCGCGGTCAGCCAGATCGAATTCGCGTAATTCGGATTGAATCCCGCCAAGCGCGGTCAGCGCTTCGGCGAGATCGGGGTCAAGCGCGAGCGCTTTGTCTACCGCCGCGCGCGCCCTGGCGATAGCATCCTTGTAGCCGATGAAGCCGTGGTCCTCAAGGATGAGTAGACTGTCCGCTATTCCGGAATAGGCGAGGGCAAACTGCGGATCGCGCGCGATCGCCGCCTCATACGACTCCAGCGCTTTCCGCATCGACTCGTTCGTGCGCTTGTTCCAGTGAAAACGACCCTGCAGGAAGAGATTGTATGCCTCGGCATCGTGCGTCGGCGCCGAGGGCAGAGACCCCAGTTTCACACGCAACCGAGCGGCAACTGTCTTGGCGATCTCGTCTTGAATCTGGAAGACATCGCCGGATTCACGATCGAATCGCTCCGACCAGAGTTGGTAGCCATCGGCGACATTGATCAACTGCGCGCTGATGCGCAGACGCTCCCCCTGCTTCCGCACGCTACCTTCAAGCACAGACGTGACTCCCAATCGCGAGCCGATTGTTCGCACATCGAGACTCTGCCCCTTGAACGAGAATGCCGACGTTCGCGCCACAACCCGGAGTCCGCCAATTCCTGAGAGCGCATTGATCAACTCTTCTGCGAGGCCATCGCACAGATACTCGAGATCCTTCGCGGGGCTCAGATCCGAAAATGGCAGAACCGCCACCGAAGGCGCCTTCGTCAGTTGTGCAGGTGAGAGTGAAGCGCGGCTGCGTGTCGAGGCGGGGTCAAACAACCCCGACGACACGATCAATGAACGCAGTTCAGATGCCACGTCGCTGGTAACAGCGAAGCGGCTGTCCGGGTCTTTCGCCATGGCCTTCCCAACGAGATCGTTCCACTTCGAATCCAATTTCGCAGTCTGTGATGTGAGCGGCGGTGGGGTGTCGTTCACGATCGCGTAGAGAATTGCTGTGACATCATTCGACCAGAATGGATGCACTCCGCTCAAGAGTTCATAGAAAAGAATTCCGAACGAAAAGATGTCGGAGCGGTGATCGATCTCTCCACCGCGAATCTGTTCGGGCGACATGTATGCGGGGCTGCCGATCATGGTATTGTCGCCGGTCAAACGCGCGACATTGCGTGTCAACGCCAACCCGAAGTCGAGAATGCGGGCGCGGCCCGCTTGATCGACAAAAATGTTGCTCGGCTTGAGATCGCGATGAATTACTCCGGCGGCATGCGCGACACTTAACCCTTCGGCGATTTGCAATCCGACATCTGCCAGTTGACTAAGTGTCCGTCCGGTCTGCGCGCGGTACTGATCGAGCGGGAGTCCGTCGACAAACTCCATGACAATCCCATCGCGTACCCCGAAGGACTCAATCGCGTGAATCGTCACAATATTGGGATGGCTGAGCTTCGATGCCGCACGCGCCTCGCGCAGAAATCGTTCGCGCGCGACTTCATCCTTGTGCAACGAATCGGGCAGGAGTTTGAGCGCGACATCGCGTTCCAGCCGCGTGTCACGCGCCAGGTACACCTCGCCCATCCCGCCGGCGCCAAGTCGGCGAACTATCTCGTAGTGACCAATCGACTGTCCTATCACGGGCGGGAAGATAAGAAATAGATGATCCAAATGGGATCATCCACGACCAGGTTTTGCAGGGTTCTTAGGATGTCGGGCATTCCTGTCTGACAGTCGGTTTGGGAGTACTGATCGTTCTCCGATGGTCCCGAGCGAAGTCGAGGGATTGATCAGTCTCCCAAAACGACAAGCCCATCGGGAAGCGTGCTAAAATCTGAGCAACACACTCTCGCTGGAAAACCCTGGGCCGAGGGCGGTCAGGAGGCCGAGTTCGCCGGGCGTTGGCTTGGCATCTCCGAGCAAACGTTCGAGGACAAAAAGGACAGTCGGCGACGACATATTCCCGTAGTCGCACAGCACTGAACGGGCATGCGTCATGGCACCGGGCGGCAATGGCAGGACCTCCTCGTACGCCTCAATCACCTTCGTCCCGCCGGGGTGGGTGATCCAATGGGCGATGTCAGAGAACCCGCGCCCTTCAGAGATGAGGAACTCCAGGGTGTTGCCATGAACGCGTTCACGAACAACCTGCGGGATGGCTTGCGAAAACACCACCTGCATGCCCACGGCATCGAAGTTCCACCCCATGACGTCAAGCGATCCCGGCCATGTGGTAGAACGCGTGGCGAGAACCTCCGGGCCATGCGAAGTGTGGGCATCACCGACTACGTACAGACCGGCGGCACCGTCACCGAAGAGAGCGGTCGCGATGAAATTCGATTTGGTGAAATCTTCAAAGTGGAATGTGAGCGAGCAAAGCTCCACACAAACCAAGGCGACAACCGCCTTGGGATCACCTGCGGCAAGTCGATGTGCCAACGCCAACCCCGCTGCTCCGCCTGCACAACCCAGACCCCACACCGGGGTCCGTATTAGATTCGGGGATAATTGAAGTGAGTTCAGAATACGTGAGTCAATCGATGGCGTCGCCAGCCCTGTGGTCGAGACATAAACGAGATGTGTAATCTCGCTCAGGGCGATATTCGATTGCGCGGAGCACGCTCGGAGAACGTCGCCGCCGAGACGCGTGCTCTCTTCGATGTAGCGATTGTTCTTCTCAGCGAATGTACGCGGCTGGAAGAACCACTCCGGCGGCATGCTCAGAAAACGATTCTCTATTCCGGCGTGGTCGAAGACCGGCAGCAGCCGCTCAACATCGCGTCTCCGGTTTTGGAAGTATCCTGCCGCAAATTCGCGTGCCTGTGCCTGAGGCAATGGATGGGCGGGAACAGCCGTTGCGATGGCGGCAATCTTCGACATATTATCCATTATAGTCTGACTTAAAGCCGAACGCCACGCGCGAAACCAAACCGGCCCTGACGTGTTCCATCACTTGGCGGCATCATACAGCACTCTCGATGGAGGATGACATGCTTCGAAACACAAATCACAAATTCATGGCATTGTTCATTGGCACCTTATGGCTGACCACGGTCGCCCCGGCACACGCCTTTCCGTCACCGGAGAAATCCGACGAGGAGAGAGTTCAGGATGTGCGCAGGGACGCAACGGAATCGTACAACAAGGGCGTGGAGAAGCAGAAGAAGGCATTCGAGCACTTTGAGAAGGGCGACACATCCAAGGCCACCAAGGAATTGGAGAAAGCGGTTAAGGAGTACGAAAAGGCCGTCGCAAAGAACGACAGCTTCCCCGAAGCCCTCTCCAACATGGGCTACTGTTTGCGCAATCTGGGCAACTACA
>JBKKDE010000296.1:0-3757 GCA_046708665.1 Candidatus Zixiibacteriota bacterium
GCTGAGAGCCAAGCAGATTCCCCGCCCCACGGATCTCCATGTCTCGCATCGCGAGATGGAATCCCGATCCCAGGGCCGTGTGCTCCTCGATCGCGCGCAACCGCGCCTTCGCGGTCGGACTCAAGCCCCCAGACGGCGGGACCAACAGATAGGCGTAGGCCTGACGCGCGGAGCGTCCGACACGGCCACGCAATTGATAGAGTTGTGCCAGTCCGAAACGGTCGGCTCGGTGAATGATAATCGTGTTCACCGATGGGATATCGAGCCCGGATTCGATTATCGCAGTCGAAAGCAACACATGGTACTCGCCATGATAGAATCGCGTCATGACCGCTTCCAATTCTCGCTCAGGCATTTCGCCATGCGCGACACCGATCTTCACGGTTGGCAACAGGCGCGTCAGAAGCTCAGACATTGAGCCGATTGTTTGTATCCGGTTGTGTACGAAGTAGACCTGCCCGCCACGGTCCAACTCACGCAGTATTGCCTCAGACACAACATCGGGTCCAAAGGGACGAATTTCGGTCTGCACTGGTAACCGGTCGCGCGGGGAGGTCGTGATCAGCGACAAATCGCGCGCTCCCAAAAGTGACATTTGCAGGGTGCGGGGAATCGGAGTGGCCGACAACGCCAGTGTGTCAACCGTCTGCCGCAATTGCCTGAGACGTTCCTTATGCACGACGCCGAACCTCTGCTCCTCATCGATGACCAGGAGTCCGAGATCGGGGAAAACAATATCCTTTTGCAGCAAACGATGCGTGCCGATCACGATGTCGACCTTGCCTGCTGCAACATCGGCAACTACGACCTTCTGCTCCTTGGCGGTGCGGAACCGCGACAGTGTTTCGATACGAACCGGAAATTCCGAGAGACGCTCCCGGAATGTTGCCAAGTGCTGCTGAGCCAGAATGGTTGTCGGGACTAGGATGGCTACTTGCTTACGATCGGATACCGCCCGGAAGGCGGCGCGAATCGCCACCTCGGTTTTCCCATAGCCCACATCTCCACAAATCAGTCGGTCCATTGGCGTGGGGGCCGACATGTCTTCGGCCACTGCCGCGATGGCCTTTTCCTGATCCGGAGTTTCATCGTAGACGAACGATGACTCGAGCTGGGTCATCCACTCACTGTTTTCAGAGAATCCATGCCCTGCGAGTGCCTTGCGTGCCGCATAGAGCTTGATCAAATCCTCTGCCATCGCCAGGAGAGCTTCTTTGGCGCGACGTTTGGTCTTTTCCCACGCGGTACCACCCAGCTTGGTCAGAACCGGATTGGCATCCTGCCCCGAGAACTTCTGGACACGATCAAACTCCTCGATCGGGACAAACAGGCGATCATCGCCCTGATACATCAAGAGCAGACAGTCGCGACGTCTCCCTTCGACAACGATCGACTCCAACCCACGGAACCGTGCCACGCCGTGATCAACGTGGACGACAAAGTCGTTCTTCTTTAGCTGCGTGTAACTGGAAAGTGCTAAGCCCTCGTGAAACTTGCGACGTCGGAAACGCGCCTTGTGACGGTTGAACGCCTCATGCTCTGTCAGCATGGCAAACGCGGCCTGTGGAATGACAAATCCCGCATGCAGAGCCGGGTAGATGAACTCAACAGCGCCGTGGAGATCCTCAAGGATCTCTGTCAGCCTTCGTTTCTGTCCTTCATTATCGCATGAAATGGCGGCGTCGAACCCCAAGCGGGTGAAGTTGGTGAGCTCGTCGGACAGTCGCTTGACGCTCCCGCCGATCGAGGGCGGACTTGTCGCTCCAAATTCGCACCGTACCCGCTCGCTGTCCCCCGAAACGAAGAGGTCATGCACCCAGACTCGCATGCCATTGTGATTGGATTCGAGTATCCGGTCGATGGATGGATAGACCTGGCTGGCGGACGGCGGATTTGGAAGGTGCCCTTTCAATCGCGCGTAAAATCGATCAGCTTCGTCATAGAACCGCTCCAGAGTGGTCGCTAGCCGATGAGGATCATGCGACCATACGGCGAGGTCCGTTCCCAGGTAGTCGAGGAGACTGGCCCGCTTTTGACCCAGACATCCCGCGAGCCACTCCAAACCCGGTCGATCCGGGTCATTCTCTACCCGCTCGCGCCAACCATCCCCGAGTCCCGAAGATCGCCAGCCCGCCTCATAATCCGATCCGCTTGACACAACCTCTCTGGATGGAAGTATGACGCAGTGGTCGTGTTTCCCGGTAGTTCGTTGCGTAGCGACCGCAAAGGAGCGGATCGACTCAACTGTGTCGCCGAAGAACTCTATACGAATCGGCTCTGATGCGCTAAATGTGAAAACGTCGACAATTCCACCTCTAACAGAGTATGTGCCCACTTCCTCGACCAACGGTGAGCGGCGAAATCCCAGACTTACAAGGCGCGCCGTGAACTGCTCCAGATCGATCTCGTCGCCGATTTTGATTTCAATGATCAACCGGTTCAACTCAGCGGGCGGGATAGTCGGCTCGAGCATTGCGCGCACGTGCGTGACGACAATGAGCGGTGTCTCGGACGCCATGCACCGCCAGAGCGCTTCCAATCGCCGACCGACGGACTCCGGACCAGGATGACGGAACTCGAACGGCAGAATTTCCCACGAATGAAATCGAATGACATGCTCGGCACCGACGAGATGATTGAGGTCATCATGCCAGCGTGAGGCGTCATCGGGTTCGGAGAGGACGACTAGGACCGGCTGGGGCTGTTGCTGGTACAACTTGGCAAGTGCACACGCTGGCAACGAACCGGTCGCGCCGGTGAGATCAATGTTCGCAGGTTCGTTGACGCTCCATGATTTCGACAATATCCCGAATGCGTCCACGCGATCTAGCGCTCGAAACACTGAGTCGAACGGATGCTTACTCCGCGCTGAGCGCGGGGACGATTTCGATTCTACTGTTCCAGAGTTCTTGGCCATTAATGTGTCCGAATGCACAAAACCCCATCCCTCATTTGAGGGGTGGGTACGCGATACATCTGGCCCACCGTGTATGTGGTGGGATGTGACCGCCATCTTGTGGCGTCGTATCGAACCAACAAATTACGCTATCTAAAGATCCAGGTCGGCGGTCGTGAAGATGGCCTGAAATGGCCATCCTTTGGCGGCAAAGAGCGCATCCGCACCGGCCGCTCTATTCAGTACGCTGTAAATTCCTACCACTGTTGCTCCTGCCCCGACAATCGCCTCGGCCGCCTTCATCGCCGATTGTCCGGTCGTCGTGACATCCTCAACAACCGCGACCCTCATCCCCGGCTCGAATGGGCCCTCGATCTGCTTGGCAGTGCCGTGCTCTTTCGTTTCCTTCCGAACAATCAGTGCCGGGCAGTCGAATCCATCCTCGGCAGCAGCTATGGTGACAGCCGCGACAATTGGATCAGCGCCAAGCGTCATCCCGCCCACTGCATTGGCGCCTGAAGTCTTAATCATCTGCCACAAAAGCTGCCCGACGAGACGCAGGTACTCTCCACGCAGGCAGATTTCCTTCACATTAACGTAGTAATCGGAGACCGCTCCCGACGCGAGCACGAACCGCCCCTTCTTTACTGCATGACGATTGAGCCCGTCACGCAAGTGAGCGCGAGCCGATGCCGGAGCTGCGAGTGTGTCAGCCACGCTCATCCTTTATTGCACCGTGACTTTGCCGGCTTCGAATTGCGGCTCGACCAGTACACTTGCGGTATCGACGTAAGTCAGATAATTGCCCGGCGGAACGAATGTCTCTTCAATCACTCCCGAAGTCGCATCGGGTCCGACGGT
>JBKKDE010000297.1:0-5854 GCA_046708665.1 Candidatus Zixiibacteriota bacterium
GTTGAAGCTATCGACCGTGTACGCACTACTACAGAATCTCACAAGCGCGTGATGGTTGTCGAGGTGATGGGACGTCATGCCGGATGGATAGCCCTTCAGGGCGGAATCGCCGGCGGAGCCGACGCCATCCTGATCCCGGAACGTCCAACTAACATCGATGAACTCTGTGCGCTCATCACGCACCGCCATGAGAACGGCAAAGATTGGTCGATCGTGGTCGCGGCCGAGGGCGCGACATTGACCGCCTCCGATGCAGCTGGTGGCGATCAGGAGGCGGTGTCGTTCGGTTCGAAGAAAGACGAGTTCGGACATGTCCGACTTGGTGGAGTCGGTCAGGTCCTGGCGCGTGAGATTGAAAACCGTACAGGGTACGAGACACGCGAAGTGATCCTTGGCCACGTGCAACGTGGCGGGGCGCCGACCGCGTATGACCGGTACATGTGTACGCGCTTCGGACTGCATGCGGTGCGGTTGATCGAGCAGGGGCAGTACGGACGGATGGTATCGCTTAAGAACAATACGGTGACATCGGTTCCTCTCGCTGATGTGGCCGGACGGACAAGGACAGTCCCACCCGAACTGTTCGAAGAAGCAGCGTACTTCTTCGGCTAAGAGAGTAGGCACACGTGCGTAATTGTCATCCGATCAATTTGGGGTTAGTCGCTCTGGCCACATTCGCAGTGATTCTAACCGCGACCGAACCAGCCGATGCCGTTGTGCGCAGGGGCGATCGTTTTGGGCTGCGCGTGGGAGCGTGGCCCCAAAAAGATATATCTGGGACTTTGGCCCAGTTCATCGAGTTTCACAACAATCCGGATACGATTTACCGCGCAACGATCGAGGAAGACGGCTACATAACCCCTTTCTTGGAGTTATATGGATTGTTCAATCTCAAGGGTATTTGGTGGGTAGAAATATCAGCAGGCTTCTCACAGCGCACAAATGTGCAAGTTGATGGAACGCGATTGACTCCGCCACTACAACCTACCGACCCCAAGGCCGACTCGCTGGCCAGCAAGATTCTCTTTGGCACTGGCCGTGTTGACTTCCTGCCGTTGTTTCTAGGCGCAAGGGCGGTCAAGGAGATAGGAACTGAGGACCGCCCGCACAATCTGTACGGTCGTGGCGGGATATCCATGCTTGTGGCGGCCGAACAGCCGAGTGCCGTTCACCCTCGGATCGGTCGAGGGGTGTACTCAGAGGGCACAAAAGCGGCATTCGGGTTCTTGATTGGCGGCGGCGGAGAGTACTATTTGAGCAATAGATTCGGATTGGTCGGCGATGTCGCATATCGCTTGAGCGATCTTGGGTATACAGATAATGGAAACTTCGACCTTTCAGGAATCTGGGTTTCGGCGGGACTGACTATTCGCGTACGGTAGGGACTGGAGAAGACAATGCGTAGATCGATCCCGATAGTGATCCTGCTGACGATGCTGATGGGTATCTCAGCATCCGTATGTCAGGCCCAACCCCAGTTTGGAGTTCCTGAGCAGGCGAAGAAAGACCCGACACCGGGGTTGTGGAAGAAAGCGCTTGTCGGCGGACAACTTGGTCCGTGGTTTACCAATGAACTGGGCAAGGACATCATGGATGAAGATGTGCGCCTGGACGCCTCCGGCACCGCCTTCCACTTGGAGTTTTTCTATCAGCCCAATCTCGCCGGTATTCTCAATCTTGATTTTAGCATTGGCGCCATCAATCGCGGCGATCTCCGAATCCGTGCCGACAATCTGTCTGCATTTGGCAATGCGACGTTGTATCCATTGAGTGCCGGGCTCATTCTATTTCCGATGGCGAAGCGTACCGGGCAACAACTTCAGCCACTGATCAAGGCCGGCGGGTCGCTTATGATCGGAACCGAGGTTATCGAAATTACGAACGTGGATTATTACGGCATCGGGGTCGATGCCGAGTCGCGCACATCGTTTGGGTACTACTTTGGCGGCGGCGCCAACTTGGTGCTGTCCCCATCCTTTGCGCTGACCGGATCGGTTAAGTACCAGTACGCGAAATTTGACAAGGAATTGTTCGGCACGAAGGATTATTCTGGAACGATCGTGCTCTTTGGAGCCGCATATATGTACCGTTAGGCCGCACTGTGCTTCCGCAGATCGCATTGAGACCTGCCGCACATCACCATCCGCAACTTGTTTGGAGGGACTATGGCAATCAAAATTGGCATCAATGGATTTGGACGCATCGGGCGATTGGTCTATCGCGCCGCAATGGGCAACCCGCAGCTCGACGTTGTCGGCATCAATGACATTTGCGACGCCAAGACGTTGGCGCACTTGCTCAAGTACGACTCTGTGCATGGCCGATTGGACATCCCCATCACCGCTGACGGCGACAACATTGTGGTGAACGGCAAGAAAGTCCGAGTCACCGCCGAACGCGATCCTGCCAAGTTGCCGTGGCAGGAACTCGGCGTCGATGTCGTGTTGGAGTCGACGGGACTTTTTACCGACCGCGCCAAAGCGGCATTGCATCAAGCCGCCGGAGCCAAGCGTGTCCTGATTTCCGCACCGTCAAAGGACGCCGATGGCACGTTCGTAATTTCGGTCAATTGCGCCGGTTTCGATCCCAAGAAGCACACGATCATCTCGATCGGGTCGTGCACAACTAATTGCCTCGCGCCTGTCGCAAAAGTCCTTGATGATGAGTACGGAATCTCTTCCGGGTATATGACCACGATTCATGCGTATACCAACGATCAGCGAATTCTCGATCTGCCACACTCCGACCTGCGTCGGGCGCGTGCGGCGGCGATGTCGTTGATCCCCGCCTCCACCGGAGCGGCCAAGGCGATCGGTCAGGTCCTACCGCAGTTGGTCGGTAAACTGGACGGTGTAGCGGTTCGCGCCCCTGTGCCGGACGGTTCATTGGTTGACCTGACGTGCATCACGACGAAAACACCGACCGTCGAGGGTGTAAATGCGGCAATGAAAAAGGCAGCCGAGGGCCCGATGAAAGGCATCTTGTCATACTGCACAGACCCGATTGTCTCAATCGATATCGTGGGCGACCCGCACTCATCCATCTTTGATTCGTTGGAGACACGCGTTCACGGAAACCTGGTGAAGGTCTTTTCGTGGTATGACAATGAGTGGGGCTTCTCGAACCGCGTGGTCGAAATGATGATGCGGATGCACGACTAAGGCGCGACGATCATGAACAAGCAAACGATCGACGACATCATCGACCGGTTACCCGGCAAACGCGTTTTGGTGCGTGTTGACTTCAACGTGCCTATTGCAGACGGCGTCGTTGGCGATGACACGCGCTTGCGAGCGGCTATCCCTACGGTCAGACGGATTTCGGAGACAGGCGCCAAAGTCATACTTGTCTCGCATCTTGGACGTCCGAAGAGCGGTCCGGAACTCGAATACTCGCTGCGCCCGGTGGCCGCACGCTTCGCTGAGCTGATCGGCAAGTCTGTGTCATTTTCCGATGATTGCATCGGGCTTAAGCCGGAAAATACAGTACGCGCCATGGGCCCGGGTGATATCTGCCTGTTGGAGAATCTACGATTCCATGCCGCCGAGGAGCGCAACGACCCGGAGTTTGCGCGGCGGTTGGCGGCATCGGCGGACATCTATGTCAACGATGCTTTCGGAAGCGCCCATCGCGCACACGCATCGACTGAGGGTGTAACGAAGTTTCTGCGCACGGCAGTCGCCGGCTACTTGATGGAGAGAGAGCTCAATTTCCTCGGACGGTTGCTGACCAATCCGAAGCGTCCTTTGGTCGCGGTGTTGGGCGGCGCAAAGATTTCCGGGAAGCTCGAAGTTCTCAAGCATCTCATGCAGACTGTGGATGTATTTCTGATCGGTGGCGGTATGGCGTTCACGTTTTTGAAGGCGCAGGGCAAACCGATCGGAAAGTCACTGGTCGAGAATGATCTCGTCGACACCGCACGACTCATCCTTCACGATGCCGACAAGTATGGGAAGAAAATCATTCTACCGTGGGATTGCGTCGTTTCGAAGGAACTCTCCCCTGAGTCACTGACCCAGATTGTTGCCGTGGAGGCGATCCCTGATGACATGGCTGGGTTCGATATCGGACCGCAGACGATCAAAGATTTCGACGAGGCACTGCAGACTGCCGGAACGATTTTTTGGAATGGCCCGATGGGAGTCTTCGAGACTCCGCCTTATGACGAAGGTACCAAGGCCATCGCGAATTCAGTCGCCCATGCAACCGATCTCGGTGCGATCTCGGTTGTGGGTGGTGGTGATTCGGTAGCCGCAGTGCACCAAGCAGGGATGGCCGAACACATTTCGCATATCTCGACTGGTGGCGGAGCGTCGTTGGAATTCCTCGAAGGAAAAGTGCTGCCCGGAGTGGCGGCGTTGAACAACAAGTAGGGTGGACTCAAAACCCAGTGGATCAGGCTTTCAGCCTGATCGCGCAGTCTGAAAGCCTGCGCCACTTGGGGGTATCCCAAGGAAATGATCTGATATGTCACGACGCCCTTTTATTGCCGGAAATTGGAAGATGAACGGGGATGTCCCTGGGACGATGGAATTGTGTTCGGCCTTACAGAAGAAGGAGCCGGGTTGGGGGAATGTCGATGTGGCCATTTTCCCGCCATTTGTCTCCCTCTACCCTGCTGCCGATTACTTGAAAAGCAGCCGCATCATGTTGGGGGCCCAGAACATGCATGAGGCGACCAGTGGAGCGTTTACCGGGGAAGTATCCTCCGGCATGCTGTTGACGGTTGGCTGTCAATTGGTTATCTTGGGCCACTCCGAACGGCGTCAGTTGTTCGGCGAGACCGACTCTGGCGTGAATCGCAAAACCCAGGCGGCGTTGGCGGCTGGTTTGATGCCAATTGTCTGTGTTGGTGAAACATTGCAAGAACGCGCATCGGGCAGCACCGAAACGGTCATCGAGCGTCAGCTTGCCGGTGGCCTGAAGGATCTGACCGAGCCGCAGATGGATAAAGTCACGATTGCCTACGAACCGGCTTGGGCGATCGGCACCGGCAAAGTCGCAACACTCGAGCAGGCCGGGGATGTGCACCGGTTCATTCGCAACTGGTTGGTGACGAAGTTCAGCCCAACAGTTGGCGAGCGGGTTAGGATTCAATACGGTGGCTCCGTGAAGCCGGATAGTGCGAAGGGATTGTTGGCCGATCCTGATATAGACGGTGCGTTGGTCGGCGGTGCCTCACTCAATGCCGATGACTTCGACGCCATCATCCGCGCAAGCATGTAAGTCGTAAGTATTGTCATTCTGAGCGAAGCGAAGAACCTGCTTTTGCTCTTTCGGTTGGGTAGTAAGCAACGGAGGTCTTGTGTACGGAGTTTTCATTGCTCTCCACCTTGTGATTTGCCTCGGATTGATCATTTCAGTCCTTATGCAATCATCGAAAGGTGAAGGTCTGGCTGGCGCGTTTGGTGGCGGCGGCATGACCGGCACGGTGTTTGGCGGACGCGGCGCGGCGACATTTCTGGCGAAAGCCACAACGGTCCTTGCGATCTCGTTTTTTGCCTCGGCGCTTATTTTGTCGTTCATGAATCCATCGACCGGAACAGCGGTCGGCGGCATTCAGGGCGAGAGCGCGGTGCAGGAAGCGGCGGGTCAGTTGCCGGCGACAGTGCCGTCATCGACACCCGATCAGTCGCAGCCGGCTCAGCAGCCCGCAGGGACCGATCAGAATACACCGATCGATCAGATGAATCCTGAGCAGAATCAGCAACCGGCGACCGATCCGGCAGCACGGCCGGCTCAGCAGCCAACTGATTCGCCGAGATAGCTCGACGCACGGAATGCCGGTGGACCTCGACCGGTGTCGCTTGATCGACTCGTGCGCGAGTGGTGGAACTGGCAGACACGCCATCTT
>JBKKDE010000298.1:0-4660 GCA_046708665.1 Candidatus Zixiibacteriota bacterium
GTGCCATCAATCGTCGGCACCGTCCAATACCGGCACGGCAACATTCTCTGCAAATCCTGACTGCGGTTCGGTAACACTGACACACAGCGATGCCTCTACGCCAGGCTCATGCCCACAGGAGTTCACGATCGCGCGCACATGGACCGCGACAGCCACCAGCGGCGATGTCGCAAGTTGCGTACAAACGATCAATGTAGAGGACAATCAAGCTCCCCAGTTCAGCGGCGCTTGCGGGACGAACACAAACTATCAATGCGCGTCCCAGGTCCCCTCGCCCAGTCTCGGCGGCATCGGGCCATTTGACCTTTGCGACCCAACGCTGACCTTGACCAGCACGCGCACCAACAATGGTGGTAGCGGCTGTGTTGGCGATCCGCTGATCTTCACCGATACATACACAGCGACCGACGACTGCGGCAATTCAGCTCAGTGCATCCGCACCCACACTGTGATCGACAACACGCCGCCGACAATCGCGTGTCCGGCCGACATTAGCGTCCCCGGCCTGTCATCAGTACCGCTCTGCGATCCGAACAACGCGTCGGCGTCAGACAATTGCGGTTCGGTCACGGTGACCTGCACCGATGGCCCGCTTGTTGGTGGTCCGTGTGGCGGCACGATTACACGAACCTATACCGCGACCGACCAATGCGGAAACAGTGCCTCGTGCAACCAGGTCATTACCGTGCTCGGCACAGATCCGCCGACGATCGTCTGCCCGGCGGGATTCGCGGTTGACTGCCGCGAAGATGTTCCACCATGCAATCCCGCGGATGCGACAACGTCTGGTGGCTGTGGCGCAGTGACTGTGACATGTTCCGATGGACCGTTGGTTGGCGGTGAGTGCGGTGGCACCATCACGCGCACCTACGTAGCCACAGACGAAAACAACAACTCCGCGACTTGCGACCAGATCATCACCGTCGACGACAACACGCCCCCGTCGATTTCGTGCCCCGCCTCGTTCACAGTCTCGTGCGTCACGGACATTCCGGCCTGCAATCCTGCGGATGCCAGTGCGTCCGACAATTGCGGCGGCATCTCGGTGACATGCTCGGATGGTCCATTGGTTGGAGATAACTGCTCGGGATCGGTCGTCAGAACATTCGTGGCCACCGACGACTGCGGCAACACGGCCTCCTGCGAACAGATCATTGTCGTGATTGATAACGTCCCACCGTCGATAACATGCCCAGCATCGATCACAGTCGAGTGCGCCTCCCTGGTTCCTGCATGCAATATTGCCGACGCGACCGCTTCCGACAACTGCGGCGGTGTAACCGTAACGTGCAGCGACAGCCCGCTCTCGGGCAGCGCGTGTTCGGGTTCAATTGTCAGGACATTTGTGGCCACCGACGATTGCGGCAACACGGTATCGTGCGACCAGATCATCATCGTCGATGACAACACGCCGCCAACGTTGACGTGTCCTCCGGGTGCTTCTGTGAATTGCATTGCCGAAATGCCGGATTGCGAGTCATCGGGAGTCACAGCCACCGACAATTGCGGCGGCGTGGTGACCATTACCTGCACCGATGGCCCGTTGGTCGGCGGAGTCTGCCCAGGGACGGTTACCCGGACGTACACAGCGACCGACGAGTGCGGCAATTCGGCAACGTGTGACCAGGTGTTCACTGTCAATGACGTTACGCCACCGACAATCGTGTGCGCACCTCCCATCACTGTTCAGCGTTTCCTCGATTTGCCGACCTGCGATGTCAACGACGTGACAGTGAGCGACAACTGCGGCGGCGCTGTGACGGTGACTTGCTCACGCGCCGGTGTCGGCGGGGTTGGCTGCACCGATGACCCGATCCCCGTGACGTACACGTTCCGCGCAACCGATGGGTGTGGAAATCAGGCAGTGTGCACCCGCGTTGTCACTGTACTCCGTCCCGACTGTCCGTTTGTGGTCGCGGCGGGAACAGGCAACGGCCCGATCGAAGTGTACTCCGGCCAGCAACTCACATTGCCATTACGCGTCGACACACTGGGAAGCGAAATTGGCTCGTTTGACCTCGCCTTCGCCTATGACATGAACGCAGTCACCGTCCTTGGCGTCGAGCGCGGTCTGGCCGTGGCCGGTTGGGAACATTTCTCGTATCGACTTGAAACAGCCCCCGATGGCTCCGGTGTGATTCGGCTGATTGGATTGGCCGATCTGAACAACGGCGCGGCACACCCCTCGTTTACGGCCTACCGGCCCATCGGTGAACTGGCGTTGGTCCGCCTGGCAGTCAGTGCCGACCCCTCGTACGCGGGTCATTCGATGGATCTGAGCCCGTGCCTCACGGGATGCTCCGACAACACCGTGACCAGTCGTTCGGGCGACATGACATTCGTCATGGCGGAGTCAAACGTCGAGGCCTGTGCGTTGGCAGGTACTGTATTGACAGGTGTGCGGTTTGATGGACTGCGCATCGATATCAAGAAGCCGCAGAGCGCATTTGGTGACCTGAATCTGAATCGCATCACCCACGAAATCGGTGATGCCGTTACTCTGAGCAACTACCTCGTGGACGGCCCAGACGCGTTGTCGAGCGATGCTGCATTGCGTCAAATGCAACTGCAGGCGTCAGACATTAACGGGGACGGTGTCCTCATGAGCATCGCGGATCTGCGGTATCTAATTCGCGTGATCGTCGGCGACGCTACGCCAATTCAAAATGCGAAGCTCTCGCCGTATGCCAGCCGCGCCCAAGCCCAGTATCGGATCGAGAATGGCAGTCTCATTCTTACCACCGAGTCGGACGTCGATCTCGGCGGCACGTTCTTGATCTTCAGGCACAGCGGCGTGTCGATCGGTTCGCCGACCCTGTCCCCTGAGGCAGAGGGCCAGACGATACGCGCGAACACTGTCGGTAACGAATTGCGGGTCGTGGTCTCGCCATCATACAGTTCGACCGCGGCGGTGGCCCCGGGACGTCATGAACTCTTCACCATCCCGGTCACCGGTGACGGTTCGATTGAGTTGGTCGAAGTGCAGATGTCTGATGCGCAGGGATCGCTGATGCTGACCTCGGCCTTCAAGACGGTTCTGCCGACCGACTACGCGTTGGAGCAGAACTATCCAAACCCGTTCAATGCCGGTACCGTGATACCGTTCGCGTTGAAGGATGCCTCGGAGTGGTCGGTGAAGATCTACAACGTCATGGGCCAGGTGGTGCGTAGCTTCACCGGTTCCAACGAAGCCGGACAGATCAACGTCAACTGGGATGGATCGGACGAGAATGGCTCGTCCGTCTCCAGCGGTGTGTACTTCTACCGTGTGCAGGCCGGAACCTGGAATGCCACCAAGAAGATGACGCTGATCAAGTAGCCCATCGTCCATCGCAACACACACATAGCCCGCGACCAGAAATGGTCGCGGGCTTTTTAGGGCGTAGGATTTCGCTGAGCACGAACACGACTACAGTTGGCAGGGATCGCAGAACTCGGTCGCGGAATTGGCCCCACGAAACGCCACACTGATAAATTTCACGACATCGATAACATCGGTGGAGCCGGAACAATTCGCATCGGTGCTTTCCATCGGGCATGTTGGCGAAGGATCGATCACCGCCGCCGCTCCGCGGAATGCCACATTGATCGCGCGCACGACATCAAGAATGTTGCTGCGAATACCATCGCACGATGGATCTGCGGCGCACTCACAGACACAACCGCATTCGTTGACACCGATGCCCGAAGCGACAGTGACGAATCCATCGTAGTCACCGCGTATGGAATCGGCATAAGGATCAGCCATCGGAAAGTCTGTTGAATTGGTCACGCCGGCCAGATACGCATTGCCGTAGCGCACCAGGATGGCATTGACAAATTCAAATTCTTCTCCGCCGACAAACGATGAGTAGGTCAGCTGCGAACCATCCGCAGAAAACCCGGTGAGCACCAGGTCGGACCCGCCGCCGAACGTGCTGTCGTCGGGGAGGACCATCGGGAAGTCTGCGGAGTATGTATATCCGGTCATGAAGCCATGCCCGCAATTATCGACTGTGGCCAGACCATTGAAGTCTTCCCCAGAGCCGCCGAGGTACGTGCTGAACACCAGTGCCTGCCCGCTGGAATCAAACTTGGTGAGATACAAGTCCTGGCTCCCACCCAAAGAGTTATCGTAAGCGTTCACGATCGGGAAGTCACTCGAGCGGGTGACACCACCGAGATAGACACATCCGGAATCGTCGAAGACGAGACCAACACCGTAGTCGCTGCCCACCCCACCGAGATATGTGCTGTATTCGAAAGCGGCGCCGCTGGCGCTCACACGCGCGAGGAAGGCATCGCGGTCGCCGCCGTTGAACGAATTGTCGAACGCATTGACAGCCGGGAAATTGCCTGACACGGTCCATCCGCGAATGTGCGCGCGCCCGATCGCATCGACACCAATCCCGAATCCCTGATCATCCAAGCTGCCACCGACATATCCACTGTAGGACAGGACCGAGCCGGCACTGGAGAGCTTGCTGACAAACGCATCGTATGCGCCGCCATTGAAACCGGTATCAAGCCCTCCGGCAGTCGGGAAATCGATAGAGCGCGTATGACCGGAGATGTACACGCTGCCTGTGGCATCCACCGCAATCGCGCGCGGATAGTCTTCGTTGATCCCACCGATTAGCGTACTGTATCCGATGGATGCGCCGGATGAAGTGAGCTTGAG
>JBKKDE010000299.1:0-2741 GCA_046708665.1 Candidatus Zixiibacteriota bacterium
TTCATGCGACGATTTCAATGCCTCGGTCTGCTGTGAGGACGACTCCAATTGACGCTGGAGTCGTCCCTCGGCAATCACTGCCGCGACATAGTCGGCGGCGGCATGAAGACGGCGGGCACGGTCGTCATCGAAACGCGCTTCCGACGAATCCGCGAGAATAATGACGCCCAGAAGTCGCTTCTCCGAGGAGCCCGGAGTGCCAGTCACAAGCGGAAGCCCCAAAACCGACTGGATGCCCTCCGCCTCCCATTCGGGGAAAAAGAGACGGATCTCATCGGCACGTGAGAAGACATGCGCCTTATAGAGACGCGCCAGACGGTCAAACCCTGTCCCGCTGCCTTTGACAGTTTCAACCTGACGGCGGAAGGTCTGGCTCATGTTGGCAGAGCCGGTGAGAATCCATTCGCGTCCGGAGGGATTGTAAAGCCAGAGACCGCCCGACGTGACTCCGGCGGCGCGGACCATTTCCTTCAACGCAAACTCTAAGACTTCAAGGAAAGTGTATGGACCACTTACGACTTCGCGAAGAGTGTCATAGAGATCGAAGCCGGCGCGAACCTCTTCCAGCCGACGCCGTTCTTCGGCGAGGTCGCGTAGCCGTTCCATCGACCCAGCTACAACCAGCGCCAGTCCGATCGCGAACATGAGGCCGGCAGCGAGCGGCAGTCCGATACCAAGCGCCGGATTGTTTGCGGTGACCGAGACCCACTGGCCGAGTGCCCAGACTATCGATCCAGCAAGCGAGATCCCAAGCCCGGTGTAAACCTTCCGCCACCCGAGGAAACCCAATGACCAATGCCGCTCATGGGAGCGGAAAGCGTAGACGAGTAGAACAATGCAGACGAGGGCCAGAACCAGGCCCGGAAGAAAAGCGACCATTACGCACCCCTACATGTAGAAAGTCCAACGATGTCTTGGTGGGAACCCTGCCCCCAAGGTGTATCTCAACGGCAACTCGAAGTAACCGTGTGCGTTTACACAGTCAAGAGAAATGACTGAAAAGTCAATTACAGGATTGAAATTTTACAACCACCGAAGACTATGCGGGATTGGCACTTCTCGAGGCGACGACGAAGCTCATTTCAGTCGGACCGAGTGAAAATCCACGGTTAGCTCTTCATTTTTCGAACATTGCGGTCGTTCTTGCGTCTTATATATTGCGCACGAGCGGGATAGCAGACCCGAAAGTGGAAGCGGAGACGACTATGGCTAACGGCGAAACACCAAAAAAGAAAAAAGACAAGACCAAGAGCTCGATCACGGCCGGGATCATCATGATGGGCATCGGCGTCGTGTTCCTTCTCTCCAATCTGAACATCATTCCCGACCTCGATGAGATGTGGCCACTGATTCTGATCATCGTCGGCGCCGCAGTCTTGTTCGGCGCATTGCGCGACAAGAAAGCGGCCGAGAATGGCGTCCCGATTACTCCCTCTGAACCGGCACCTCCTCCACCGCTCGGTTGATTTGACTTCCGTCGAAATTCCGAACTCGAACTCTCACGGAGTGTCCCACGACGACAAACCGCGTCGTCGTTGGCTCGCCCTCTTTGGATTTCTGTGTGTCCTGCTCATCTGGCCCACGTTGGCCATCCTCCGCACTCCCGCTGATCCTCTGGATTTTGCATGGCAAATCGAGAGCGACCGCCTCGGCGCCTACACCGCCAGCATGATCTTCCTCTGGGCAATGTTTGCCGTCGTTGTCGTGTTCCAATTGATCGAGCGACGACGTATCTCTGAGCTCGGCTTCGGCGCACCACGTGCGAAGGATTTTCTCTACGGCATCCTCTTTCTCCTCGCAGCATATCCTCTGCTCGCATCATTGGCGCTGGGGCTTGAGTCGATTGGCCTCGCGATTCCCGAAATGGTGATCAAGGCGCTGCTGCCGGTCACGACAGTCGAACGAACGGTGTGGATTGCGCTGTCAACTACTGCGGCTGTGTGTGAGGAAACTGTCTTTCGCGGCTATCTGCTGGTGAATGGCGAAGCGATCCTAAAGTCACGAACATTGGCGGTTGCCCTGTCGGTTGCGACTTTCGGAATCGGCCACTACTACCAAGGCTGGGGCGGAGTCATTCTTATCTCGTTCTATGGCCTCCTCTTCACTTGGCTGCGATACCGTACGGGATCGTTGTGGGCATGCATCGTCGCTCACGCGGTACAAGATATCATCTCTGGATTTCTCGGCTCTTTACAGAATGTGTAGCGACCATTCGCGGCAAGATCGACGATGTCCTCAATCGCGCGGGCGATTCTGGGGTTGCCGATCGACGCAGCGAAGCAGAGGTCGGAGCCGGAAGTGGCGCGGCGGGCGGCACCGCCACAATTTCAGTAGTTTATTGCTGCCGAATATACTAGCTGCAAAGGAGTCTCCCAAACTCGGATGCTCTTGAGGTAAGCCAGTGTCTCCGCACTCAAGATCGCGAGTGGACCTTCTGAGTACGAACGACTGGGGACGACCAGGAGCTCGCCGCCTACGGAAGTTAATATCAATTCCCCGGGCACCAGCCATTCTGTAGAAGGCATGGACTGATCATATCCATTGAAGACATGAAGCAAGTCATAGTCTTCTGCATTGAACATGTAAAGGAAGCCGCCCGGCACGTCAAAGTCTCCAGGGTTAGTCACGTAACACGCGCTAAGGTCTCTGGAAAGCGCGATGTCGCCTAGTCGACTATACATTGAATTCTGAAATAAGCAGGAATCTGTTTCCAAGTCCATCGCCATGAACCAACCAAGGCC
>JBKKDE010000300.1:0-2919 GCA_046708665.1 Candidatus Zixiibacteriota bacterium
CATGCGCGCAGAAAGCGATGTCCCGCGGTGTCTCTTCCACGTCGAGGCCAACTCGCGCCTTGAACCATTGACGATGTTCATCGACGAGAGATACCAACGCGATGGGCGTTCCGCAGATATGAGCAGCCAGCAGGGTCAGATCGTCGAACGCTGTCTCGCTCCGCGAGTCCAGGATCTCGAATTGCCGCAAGGCGGCCAGACGCTGGATTTCATCTGCAGGAGTCGCCGCGATTTTCAAGGTCGCCTCATTATAACAACCGAGGTTTAGCAGCGGTTATCTACAGCGCCGCGCGTACGTGCCGGAGCGTGGCATCCTGGCGGCCGTACCACCGGCATGGCCGCCTTGAAAGCGGCGCTCGCCCCTCAGCACCAGAAAAGGGGCGAAGACCTCGGTTTGGAAACTCCCTCCACCGCCCGTGGAGTTTCGTTTAGAAGTGAAAAATGCGAAGCTCCTCCATCCCGGCGCTCATCCTTCACTCTAGCCATAGACCGAGAATCCCTCGGCACTCGCTGAACCCCGAGGAATCTACTCAGCGTGCAGAAAAAGGGGCGGAAAACCCCTCGGATTGAAAATCCCTCCACCGCCCGTAGAGCTTTCGTTAGAAACTAAATGCGAAGCTCCGTCCCCAAGAGCTCCTCGCATGTGCGGGGCTCGCTTCCTATCAGTTCACTGCGTTAGCGGCGCAAGCCGCTGCCGTAGTGAACGAACGAACCTCGGAGCTCGCGCTCGAGGGCGACGGGCAGAAGGGATCGCCCTCGGCTACGATCTTCCAGTAGTAAGTCGTGCCCGGCTCGAGGTTGGATCCGGCGAAGCTGGTCGCGGTGACATCGGACGCTACGATCCTCTGCGGTGGGGTGGTCTTATCGAGGAAGACGTCATACCGAAACGCTCCCTTTGCTGCCGACCACTGGAGGGATGGAGAAAGGCTCACACCCTGTGCTCCGGTACTCGGAGTCTTGAGGACGCTGGCGGGAACCGATACACAGGCGAAAATGGCGCGGACACGGTCGCCGCCCGTGAAGTACGGATTCCCGGCAGCATCGAGCGTGAGATTGATCACGTACCCGAGTCCTGCCGCTGTGGCCGGACCACCATCACCCCGTGGCGCCAGTGTTCCGTCACCCGCGATCGTCGTGATGATCCCGCTTCCTGCGGCCACCTTTCGAACCCGGACGTTATCGGTGTCTGCGATCAACAGAGTTCCCGACCCATCTTCGGCCATCCCAAAAGGAAAAAGCAGCCTTGCCGCTGTTGCGGCTCCCCCGTCCCCGGCAAAGCCAGACGAGCCGCTTCCTGCAATCGTGGAGATGATGCCGGTCCCCCGAGCAACTCTGCGAATACGATGGTTTCCTGCGTCGGCAATCAGAAGGCTCCCCGATTGATCAATGGCGACCGCTCGCGGAAAAGAAAGTCCGGCGGCAGTCGCCGGTCCGCCGTCACCCGAGAAACCAACAGTACCAACGCCGGCAAATGTCGAGATGATGCCGGTTGAGGCTGCGACCTTGCGCACGCGGTGGTTGAGTCGATCAGCGATGTATAGATCGCCGGAAGCTTCGACCGCCAATCCGCAAAACTGTCCGACAAGCTGCGGGTCGGCCATTGCGAGCGACGCCGCGGTTGCAGGACCGCCATCTCCTGAAAACCCCGCAGTTCCGTTCCCAGCTACTGTGGTAATGACGTTGCTGATGGGGGCGATCTTTCGAACCCGATGACTGTCGACTTCCGCGAAGTAGAGGTTTCCCGCGGCGTCAAAACCGAGTCCCGCTGGTGTCCTCAAGCCTGCCGCGGTGGCGAGCCCACCATCGCCCGAGAACTGGCCAAAAACTCCGTTTCCAGCGAAGGTCGAGATCCGTCCTGTCGATGCCTCGATCTTACGGATGCGGTCATTGCCTCCATCCGAGACGTAGAGGTTCCCCTCTTTGTCGAAGGCTACGCCAAATGCATACGACAGAAGGGTCGCCGTGGCCAACCCGCCATCGCCCCCTGCGAAGCCGAAGGTGCCGTTACCGGCAATGGTCGAAATGATTCCGCTGCCTGCGTGCACCTTGCGAACACGCCCGTTGGCGGTGTCAGCGATGATGAGATTCCCCGCCGAGTCAGGAATTGCTGCGGAAGGGCGAAGGGCCGCAGCAGTAGCGGGACCACCATCTCCCGAAAAACCCGCCTCGCCTGTTCCAGCGACGGTGGAGATGATCCCGCCCGCGGCGCTGACTTTTCGTATTCTGTTGTTCCCGGAGTCGGTGACGAACAGGTTTCCACCGGTATCCAGAGAGACGCCGCTCGGAAGATTCAGTGCAGCAGCAGTTGCTCCTCCCCCATCGCCAGAGAACTCCCGAGTCCCGTTCCCGACCAGAGTAGAAATGATGCCGCTCGCCAAGGCGATCTTTCGAATGCGATTGTTCGCACCATCAGAGAAAAGCAAATTGCCACTTGTATCGAGGGCCAGCCCGTTGACGCTCAAGCCAGCGCCTGTAGCCGGTCCACCGTCGCCGGAAAAAGTACTCGATCCGCTTCCAGCGATCGTCGATACGATCCCGCTTCCCGCGCTTACTTTGCGAACTCGATTGTTGATTCCGTCGGCGATAAAAAGATTTCCGAAAGTATCGACGACGACTGCCCGAATGGAGTTAAAGGAGGCAGTCGTCGCGAGGCCTCCGTCTCCGCTGAAGCCAGTCGATCCATTTCCGGCAACGGTTGTAATCACTCCAGTGCCGGAGGCGACTTTCCGTACCCGCCTGTTGAAGAGGTCACAGATATACAGGTCGCCTCGGGAATCGATGACAATGTCGTTCGGGCGGTTGAGCGCAGCCACGGTCGCCGGACCCCCATCGCCCGAGAACCCGTTCGATCCATTGCCCGCCACGGTCGTGAGGATGCCTGTCCGAGCGTTAATCTTGCGAATACGATTGTTGTTGAAG
>JBKKDE010000301.1:0-4394 GCA_046708665.1 Candidatus Zixiibacteriota bacterium
CTCGAGTACCGTCCGCTCATGCCACGGACAACCAATTTACGACCATCGACGACTGACACACCTACAACACGACGCAGTGCTTCGCCTGCATTCGCATCGCCCGCCTTCTTAATCATCTCCGCCGACATACCGTCGGTGACGTCGACAGCTCCACGTCGCTTGATGAGTACCGCCGACTCAGTGGCTCGTGCCCGTTCTGCCGTTACTTCGATCGGCTTGAGTTCCGTCACCGCTTCCCCTAGCGAAGCGTCCACCATGACCGGTTCACCGTTCGTAACCGCAATTTCAGTAATTCGCTTTGGTGTGTAACCAACACTGGCGATGAGTAACGTGTGAGTACCGTGCGGGACGTTCCTAATGACATAACGCCCGTCAATGTCGCAGGCAGCACCAATGGTGGTCCCTTCAACCTGGACGCTGGCTCCGATCAATGGATCGCCGCTCTTCTCATCAAGGATCGTGCCTATGATTTGCCCAACGTTTGCATGCGCCTCTGAAACAGCGGACACTGCGAACAACGTAGTGACGATGATCAAAAGATTGCGTAGTCGACTCACTGTAGTTCCTCCAACAGGATGCATCATTAACCTTCCGAGAATCCCTCTCATCCCCACATGACCTCTTGGTGCGGGTTCAATAGGATGTTGAATCATCAGCCACTCACTCCCTTGAGCCTTCAAGTCATGCGTAGGTACTTCACGCCCGTTGATGGCCGGTAAGGCAGGTGTTAACAGATTGTTAATCCGGCAATGGGGGTTGAGGGCAGAACTGGCGAAGTTGAGTGTGGACAACCTCGTATCGCCATGCTCTTCAACAATGTCCAGGACACAGTCTGGCTTTCAAGCCCTCGAAAGCCGGTCGCCGCCGCCAACAGCGGGTCAGGGCCAAGTCGCTGGAAAATTCTCCTGCTCGAAACTTGCACCGAATTTACACTGCGGTCATCCGCAGGTGCGCATCTCGGGCTTACCAAGCCGTGCAATGAGCGCATATCTCAATCTCAATCCATGCACGGTTGCACGCACTGGAGGGGCCATGAAGAGGAATCGCAGAGCCAACAGTCGATCGAGCACAAGTCCCGCCGTACCACAAACTACATCCGTCCGCACTTGGCATCCGCTGTCGCTGCAGCAGCTCCACCAAAGCCAGTTTATCGATGCGGTTAATGGAATTCTCTCGGGCCGCAGCGACGTTTTTCAGGGCAGTCTCAAAGGCGCCACCGGAGTACGCGAGGAAGAAGAGTTCATTCTAACAGTGAGTCGGAACTGAGTGATCTGCGCGATGAACCTGTTTTGTCCCGCGCTAAAACTGTCAGATGCGTTTGTGCAATGGTGATCGGATTACTCAGACAACCGTCGAGGTAACAGCGTCGTCGTTGCTCAGGATCATCAGGTAAAGTCCGAGCAGAGCCAACAGCGGTCGGTCGGACTCATCATGCTTGATGGCGCCGATCCTTAGTTGGACAGTCTTCTTAAAGATGAACAGATCCGCGTTGAACTGTGCGACAATTCCGCTCCGTTCATCTTCGAAAGCCCATTCGTTTCTCCAGAAACTTCTTTGGCGCCAGTAATATCCATGGCCATCAGGGAACAGGAGCCGCCCACCGCCTGCCCATCCGGCTTCATACTGTGCCGACTGCTCTGTGCCACCGGCGACACGAATCAGTACACGGGGACGCAGGAAGCCCGCACGCTTGAATGTCCAGGAGCCACCAGCTGCTTCTCCTGTTGCCAGTGACCCGATCACGCTGTGCCATTTCAGCGTAGCCAGAAGCTCTGGCCCGTCACGAAGCTCAAATTCGCGACTAGTAATCTTGGGCTGGGACCAAACCAGTACTTTGCCTGCGGAGAGCGTCGATGCCTTCATGGCAAGCCCCTTGGAAATCTTCCAAGCTAACATAATTGGCGAGTGTTGACTGAGAGTTAACGAGTTGACCCAGTGCGTAACCGCCAAGCTGACAATTCGTTATGCGGCTACCATAGCTCGAAATATTGCGATCTCGAAGGGTACGACAGACCAATGTCGCTGGAACCGCAACGAACAACCGTCGTGGATCAGGGGATGCTCACCGCGAGTCAATTAGCATCTCGATTCGTCGTCAGCCCGGAAGTATCTTTACTCTTGGAGGGGAGGCCCGTGGTTGTACAAATGAAGACAGTGTTGACAGGTTGTTCGAAAAAGGTCCTCGACATTGAGAAATCGCATCGTGTCAAGCGGCGGGGATCGTACCACTACTTGGCTTTGTCACTCTTGTTTGGCGCAATCTGCCTGGCGGGTTGCAGCGGTTCTAGCACATCGAGCGGCAACGATGACCGGATCGTTGAGGGGGTAAACCTAACCGAGCTCTTCAAGCCGCCTACCGCTGCTGAACGTCCAAGGTGTCTTGGACGACTGGGACTCACGCTCACATACAGCGACCAACGTTGCCTCGGTCGCACAATCGCCGGAATTGCTTGGGAGTACTGCGGCAACGTTACAGATCCTCTCCCACACTGTCGGCACGAATGTCCACTACGGCGCAGTCCTCTCGCCGGACGGTGCCGCACCTGGTTCACTGCCCATAGTTGTCTACCTGCATGGCGGGGATGACGGTGTCGATGTGAGCGAATTACTGACCGTACTGCCAGCCGCCTTAGGGAGTGATCAGGATGACTACGTTTACCTGGTCGCCTCATTCAGAGGGGAAGAACTCCGTCACAACAGCACCGCCTACACCTCGACGGGCTCGCACAGTCCCTGGGACAGAGACGTCGATGACGTTCTCTCCTTCATCGATGCCGCACTCAGTGTCACGCCTGCGGCAGATGAGGATCGAATCGGACTTGTCGGATTCAGCCGCGGAGCCTGCGTGGCGATGATCGCAGGTATTCGCGACTCCAGAATTGATCTGGTCATTGAGTTCTTCGGCCCGACTGACTTCTTCAGCCCATGGACAGAAGACATTTTCGCTGACGCACTCGAAGGCACTTTGCGCGATTTGCCGGGGCTGTCCGTGCTGAATGAAGACATTGTACAACCGCTCAAAGACGGGAGCCTAACGTCCGCACAAGCTCGCCTGGAATTGCTCAGGCGTTCGCCCGTCTACTTCGTGGACATGCTGCCACCGACACAAGCACATCACGGCACATTCGATAACGTTGTACCGGTATCCGAAGCACAACTTCTGCGCGGTGCATTCACCGCTGCGGGGCTGTCGAGCCCGGACTACAATGTGTTCATATATTCCGTGGGCGGCCACAACCCAATCACTCTGCTCGGCAGCTTTGAACGGGCACGCGCGTTTCTCGGACGACTGTTGGCTCCCTCGCGTTCAATCGCAATTAGGAAACGACCGAATGACTGAAATTGCATCAATCACAGTCAGGCGAGTCTCGGCCGATGATGTCTATCCTCTCAGGCATCGGGTATTACGCCCGAATCAGACGCTATCTGACTGCGTCTGGGCTCAGGACAAGGACTCCGAGACAGCGCATTTTGGCGCCGAATTGGATGGTCAAATCATCGGCATCGCCTCAATCGCGAACTGTCCGCGTGAGCAAGACCATCCCAACACCTGGCGGCTACGGGGGATGGCTACGCTCCCCGAGATTCAGGGACGTGGAGTCGGCGCGAAGGTCTTACAAGCATGTCTTGCGCATGCCAAGAGTCGTTGTGGCGTACTCATGTGGTGCAATGCAAGAACGACAGCTTTGGAGTTCTACAAGCGCCACGGATTCGAGACTGTTGGGGAAGAGTTTAATATCGAAGGGATCGGACCGCATTACGTGATGGTCCACTCTCTTTAGCTGCCGTTACAAGCTCCGCGGCCCACTCAGAAGTCGCGCCGGTAGAGTTAGGATGGCGCGCAACAACTCAAACACCGAGTTGACCGCGATACCAAGCAATCGAAACGGTAGCAGCAGCAGCCACACGATCGGATAGGCGATCAATGCCAACAGGGCCAACGGCCAACAGACGATAAAGAGAATCAGCCAGAGCAGAAACGTCACCACGGCCCACCTCACCGCGCCTCGGTTAGTGGCGCCACGCCAAAGTTCACCCCAAATCGCTGACACCAGATCGACACACACCGATACTTGGACATGTCGGTATTGGCTGACAGTACGTAGTTCTGCGATCCTATGTTCCCCTTCAGAGAGCCCAATGAGACAAATCCAGATCGAGTGACAGTCTCATCGTCGGGCGCATCGGCGGCGGCAACCAAGTAGACCTCAACCTCAGGACCATTCGAGGTCATGAAGTCGGTTAGTCTCAGGACACGGCTACCGTGAGCAGTTTCAAACACCTCCGCGATACCACTGGTCTCATGCGCGATTCCGCGAAATTCGCCGCGCAACAATAGTTGACCCTGAATTGCCGGTTCGTCGCTACGGCGGTCGATGAAGGCCACCTCCGGC
>JBKKDE010000302.1:0-3098 GCA_046708665.1 Candidatus Zixiibacteriota bacterium
TCGCTAACTTGTACAAGGGAGGTGTGCAGAATCGTTCACACTCCCGCAACGGCAATCGGATACCCCTCATCCTTCCCCCAGAGACTCGCAGATCGGGAATTCCCTATAAGTTCTATAGGTCCAATGAGATGCGACATTCCATTGAAGTGTGTGTTTTGCGACGGTGAGCACAGAGGGCCCCCAATTGTTGGGTGGAGTCATGCCCTTGCGCGGCATCGGGTTTGCGGTTGAGGGGTTGGGATATTCTATCTCAACTGGATAAGTGTGACCATTGCCAAACGACACGACCAACATCGAGCACCGCTACAGAGCCCTCGGACGATTGACAGTCGCTGCGGCGCGTGGGGATGATCCGCGCGCGCTCCTGAATGCTGTTCTCGCCGAAGTGGTCACTTCGATCGGATTGGCCGGGGGATCGGTGCGTGTCTTTGGCGAGAATGACATCGATCTCGTCTTCGCGCAAGCGGGAGAGACTGAAGCCATCACGCAGATCGAACAACTCGAGCAGACATTGCTCGTTCAACTGCGCAAGACATGGTCGGTGAAGTCACTCTTCATGACACTCGATCTCGAGCAACCGGCAGGAATTTTCTCGTACCCACTGCGCGCGAATGACACCGTCATCGGCGTCATCACCGGCATCGCCTATGGCGAGCGCAGTCTCGCTGTCGAAGAGGAGTTTGTCAGCTTTCTCTCGGCGATGATCGTGCTCATCGGACGCACCAGCGCATCGTGGGCGCC
The DNA here is from genome assembly GCA_046708665.1 of Candidatus Zixiibacteriota bacterium. GTDB lineage: Bacteria > Zixibacteria > MSB-5A5 > WJJR01 > WJJR01 > JACQFV01. The sequence goes on from JBKKDE010000302.1 coordinate 742, forward strand.
CACGACATTACCGACTCCCGCAATCGACCCGGCGCACGTCGAAGCAATCCGTACCGAAGCCGTGGTCGAAACCGGCGCGACACTCAGTCACGAGATTAACAATCCCCTCATGGCCGTCTTAGGCAACGTCCAACTTCTCCTACGCAAAACCCCCGCCCTCGACGCCGACACAATCGCCAAACTCACCAAAGTCCAGGACGCCGCCGAACGCATCCGCAACGTCACTCACGCCATAGTCCGCATCAAAAAAGCCACCAGCGTCCCATACCCCGGCGGCGGCAAGATGATCGACATCGATAACTCGCCGAAGGGGGAGTAGGAAGCCGCAGAGTTCTAGTGGAGGACGAGCGCCGTAGATCGCGAGCCTGCTCTTAATGGACCGGAGCTGAATTTGTGGACCCCTGGCGAGACGCCCGTGGTCCACTCCAAGCGTGTTCTAAAAGACTAAGGGGCGAGTCTTCCCTCCAATACTACAGGGTAAACGACTCGCCCCTCCGATTTCCTGGGAGCGCCAATCTCCTGATTGGCGTACTTGATCTACATCATCTGCTTCAGCAACCGCAACACCATCCGATTAAACCCTTCCGGACCGGGTGCGCCCGCAAGTCGAATTCCCTTATGCTCGCGCAAGAAGGGATGGTACTTGCCGTCGGGACGCTTCACCGCGACGCCGATGTCGCAGGCGTTCATCATCGGCCAGTCGCTGGGTGAATCGCCGAAGGCGAGTGTACGGGGCTTGGCCGGTTCGACTGACTCGTACCATTTTATGAGTTCGGCTGTTGCCTTGCCTTTGTCGGCGTCCTGGCCGACGAGGTGGAGGAAACGTCCGCCGTGCAGAATGCCGTAACCGTCCTTGGTGATATTCTTGATGTAGGTCTGCAACGTTGCATCGGAAGGCATCGGACGGAAGACAAACGGCTCGGAGTAATCGCGCTTCTTGGCGAGGGCGACCATTCCGTGCGGTATGCCGGACATCGATGTGATGGTGTCGAGATTCCAGTCGCCGAATCCTTCGCAGGCGATCTTGGTGCTCTCGCGGAACGAGATCAGGTGTTTGCGGACATCGCCATACGGCTGCCCGAACTCGCGCACCCAATAGCCATCCTTGTCCTTGGCGCCGCGCGGCTTCTCCGGTGTCGAATCCTTCGGCCAGAAAATGGCGGATCCGTTCTCGCAGATGAACGGGGTGTCCAACGCCAGCGCCTTGCGGATGTTGGCGATCTCGTAACGTGTCTTGGAGGACACGAGCACGAGGGGGACATTGAGACGTTTCAGCTCGCGCAATCCCGCCATGGCGGCGTCGTGCGAGTAGCTGTGGTAATCCAGGAGGGTGCCGTCGAGGTCGGTGAAGACAACCAGCCCCGGTTTAACAGGGCGTGATTTTTTCTTCGCCGGCGCCAGCACAGTGGGACGTTGGTCGCTCGCGATCTTCAAGTTGACTCTCCAATGTTGAGGACGTGATTGCCGCTCGAAAAATCCAATAGCCGTGACTTGTCTTACGCGTGATTCCTTGCCCGGTTGCAATGAATGCTGACAGAAGATACAACATTTGGATACGTCTTGACAAGTGGGGGTGAAATTTTGCATATTCACATTCGGCGTTCGGCGATCTTTAGTGATCGACCGGGAAGGCGGTGAGATTCCGCCACAGCCCCGCTGCTGTAAGCGGCTACAACGACAGCATTCACTACGAAGCCACTGGTCTCGCGACTGGGAAGGCGCTGTCGAAGGTGCGAAGCCGCAAAGTCAGAAGACCGGGCCGGACGCGTTAAATCACCTACGACGCCTTCGCGGGAAGGATCGGAGGACGTGGATCGGGCCCATAAAGCCCTCTCCCGCCATCTCCACCCAGCCCCGTGCGGACCGGGTTTTTTCCTCCCATCACGCGCGCAAGGCGTCGGCTTTGCACCCACCACTTCGACGGGAGGTGGAGGTCGATGTCGGGACGCGGTTCCATTCTGCGCAATCTCCTCAACGCGCTCGCACTGTGCGGAGGCGTCCTTCTCATAGTGCCGTCGGCGCACTGTGAGTCCGATGTCACGTTGCGCGGCACAATCATCGACGATTCCACCGGCAATCCCGTCGATCAGGCGATAATTCGCATTGACGGTTTACCCCAGCATACAACAACTGAATCCGACGGCTCATTTGAGTTTCGCGCGATTCCGCTGGGCACGTGGGTTGTCACAGTGGAACGGGTCGGCTACTTCCCGAGGCAGTTCGAAGGCATTAACATAGTCGAAGGTCACACTCGTCCTCTCTACATCGCGCTCAAGCCCGATCCAATCACGCTCGCGCCACAGAAGATCGAATCCGGCCACACAGAATCGAATGGCAGCAGAAGAGTTGTATTATCG
>JBKKDE010000303.1:0-4386 GCA_046708665.1 Candidatus Zixiibacteriota bacterium
GCGCTCGCCCTCCAGGATTGCATTGGAGGGCGAGCGCCGAAGGTCGCGATCCTGCTTTCGGAATGATCGTTACGAAAGGATGCAGGTCTTCACCGAACGTACCGACTCAATGATGTTTTTCACGGTCTGAACGAAATCGTACTCAGAGGTAAGCAGCAATCGATCGATGCGATCCTGTAGATCAGGCATAGTTTCATCATCGATAAAGACACCATCGGTATTGAGCACTTCGGGCGGCAAGACAACCGCGTCGACGTCCAGCTCCGATTTCAGAAAATGCTTCCCGATATCCTCACCAGTCAGCAAACCGGAGACTGTCACGGATTGTCCCCAGAAGTCATTGGGCACTATCAACGGCACCAATTCGAGGTTCTTTATCCGGCGCGTGGCGCGCTCGCACAAGTCCGTGATGTAAGCTCCCGCCGATGTCCCGGTAACAAAGCATAGTCGCATCGGGCGCGCGAGACGGCGCGGAAGCTCGGTCTCTTTCGCTTCGTAGGTCGCCATCAACTGCCGGATCATGCCGATGCCGTTTTCGATTTGGCAGTAGTCGTCGTAGTACTCTTCGTCGGGAATGTCACGTCCGGCAATCTGGAACATCTCATCGGCGGCGTAGATGAGACCGGCGCCGTGCTTCTTGCGCATCTGCTTCTGACGCTTCTCGATCTCATCCAATATCTCATTGGCCATCAACTGCGGGACCAGCCCCAAATTCGGGAGGTCGTTGCGATGCTTCGTCAGGCCAATTGGCACAACTCCCACGGAAATGACTTGAGGATGCAGGCCGAGAAGATCATCAAACGATTGCCAAAGCGGTGCACCGTCATTCAGGCCCGGCGTCACCACCAACTGCGTATGGGTCATGATGCCGTTCTTGTGCAAACGCTTCAACAGTGGAATGATCGGCTCAGCGTCTGGTTTGCGCAGAAACACACGACGGACTTCATCGACAGTAGAATGCACCGACACATACAGTGGCGAGAGATGCTGCTCGAAGACACGCGCATAGTCCTCCTCGGTCATGTTCGTCAAAGTGACGAAATTGCCGTGGAGGAACGAAAGTCGATAGTCGTCATCTTTGATGTACAGCGTGCGCCGCATGACCTTCTTGGGCTGCTGCTTAACGAAACAGAAATCGCAGTCGGCTTTGCAGATTCGGATCTTATCGGGCTCCCACTCGATTCCGAGGTCGGAGTCGATTTTCTTACGCAAACGCAACGTCGCTTCTGTCCCATCCGGTTTGCGCACCTGCAACTCGAGCTTGTCCTCAGCGGCGAAGAACATGGCGTCAATCACATCGCGCAATGGCGCCCCGTTGATGGCGAACACTTCATCACCGGGGTGCAATGAATCGCGCGGGACGACTCGGTTGTGGACTACAGATCGGACAATGGGCATGCTAACAGCCGGTAGTGGAAAACCTTTGAAGTTCGATGACTCGTCGGATTAGTTTGGTCTCGCGGTCGGGGATTACGATCTCTTTCACTTTGCCGATCCCATGTACATAATACGACAACGAGATCACTGTTCCATCATACGATTTGAGCCGGTACGTCGTCGCTGTAAAAGAGCCATAGGGAACCGAAACGAGGGCCATCGCATCGGCGACTGTCATCGTGTCGGGGTGAATTCCCTCGAATGGGATCACATACTTCTGACCAAGCGTGGCCGGGTGCTTGATGAGCAGGTACGGCTCTGAGATGTCATCGTCGTAATCCTTCCACACCCAAAATCCGTCTGCGCGATTGACCCAAAGCTCGTCCTCGATGGATGTCTCATACCACGGATCGCTGTCCACCGTGATCGCATCGGTGATCATGACCGTGTCGTTGAAGGTGCGGATCACGGCATCCGTAGTATCGTAGTCGGTTACGCGATAGATCCACACCGACTCAAGCGAAAGCGCTATGATGAATGACTCATCGCCCTTGCACAATGAGTTTACGTCATCTCCACAGGATACGGCAACAAACAACGACACAGCCGCAAGGGCGACAACGGCCAAAAACCTCATACGCTTGAACATAACGGCCCCTCCCGAATTGTGATGGGCACACGTCTTCTGCGGGATGCATTTCGGCGATTCAACCATTATACAGCCTATACCATGGCATGGTTCATGGGGTGGTGCTGTGGTTCCCTGGCATGAGAGCGGGCGATGGGAATCGAACCCACGACGTCAAGCTTGGGAAGCTTGCATTCTACCTCTGAATTACGCCCGCGTAACTGACGCGGTATAAATCTCGATTGCCCAGGACGATGCGTCAAGTGGAATTGCCGCACAGGCTAAAGCCCGTGCTACCGGATCCTGTGCCATTCTCGACGCCTTGGTAGCACAGACTTTAGTCTGTGCCCCGACTGGGATCGAAGTCAGGTCCGTCCAACCTTCTTTGAGCGTCGCTTTTGCAATTTGCCCCAGTCAATCGACGACAACAGCCGATCATCGACTGGACCCAATACAGACAGTGCCACGCGTTCGGGAGCAAATGCCTCGTGAGCAACCTCGTGGATATCCGTTGCGCTGACCTTGCCGATCGATTTCATCGTCTCCTTCGGAGCTACATAGTCACCGAGGTACAGCTCGTGACGCGCCAGACGGTGCATGCGCGACGATGTCGACTCCAGCCCCAGCGCGAGATTCCCCTTCAATTGCGACTTGGCGTCTTGAAGCTCTTTGGTCGGGACTGTCTGACGGTTAATCTTGCCGAGCTCATCCAGCACCAATTCGGTTGCGACCACAACCTGCCCCGGCTCGCAGGCAAAGTAGACCGCAAAAAATCCTGTATCGACAAATGAATCCTGGAATGCATAGATCGAATACACCAACCCACGCTTTTCGCGCACTGTCTGGAACAGCCGCGACGACATCCCACCGCCCAGGAGGTTTGTGGTCACCAGCGCCGCATACCGGCGTCGATCGACAAACGGCCAGGTCGGAAAACCGAGAACCACATGTGTTTGATTGATATCGCGCGGAGTAACGGCGCGTTGCGGAAGCACACCGTTGACAAACGTGACCTCCGGCATCGGTGTCTTGGCCTTCTCGAATCGGAAGTGCTTCTTGACAAGCCCCAGCAGCTTGGCGTGCGAAAGCGCGCCCGATGCCGCCACCACCATGCGATCCGGACGGTAATAGCGGGCCCGATGCGCGGCCAGCCAATTGCGCGTCGTTTCACCCACGGTCCCAAGCGATCCCGCTATGGGGCGCCCGATCGACTCACCAGGCCACATCTGTTCGGCGAACACGTCGTGAACATGCTCATGCGGAGTATCCTGCGAGTCTTTGATTTCTTCTGAGATAACCTTGCGTTCCTTGATGACCTCCTGCGCCGGAATCAGCGCGCGCGTGGCAAGATCAGCAAGAAGGTCAACCGCGACTGCAAGGTCATCATTGAGGATGCGGGCGTGGTAACATGTGTGCTCACGGGTCGTGAAGGCATTCAACACCCCGCCCAAACGCTCCAGCTCAATCGCTATGTGCTTGGATGAGCGTGTTGGCGTACCCTTAAAGACCATATGCTCAAGAAAATGCGAGACTCCGGCAACCTCCGGGCTCTCATGACGCGACCCAACCTCAACCCAGACTCCGATTGAGATCGACTCACGGTCGGGCAGTGTCTCGGTGATGACACGCAATCCCGATGGCAATTGCGACTTCTTTACGTGTTCAGTTGACATAGGCATCATTTCAATAGATCGGCAATCGCGTGACGCGTTCTTGAGACATTGTTTCCTTGCTCCGTCATTCCCGCATATGCGGGAATCCCTGCCACATGTGAGATGGATCCCAGCCTTCCCTGGGATGACGATGAGAAGGCGTTACTCCTCTAACATACGCTAAAGGGCGGGTTTTACCCCGCCCCATGGCTGACTATCAATTAAACAGTGCTATCTGCGGTTGCGTTCCGGACGGCGTCCACGATCTCCGCCACTCGAACGGGGACGATCGCTGCCCTCACGCTTCGGCGGATCGACATATCCTTCGGGCCTCGGCAGGAGCGCCTTGCGGGACAAACGAACTTTGCCCATCGGATCGATCTCGATCACTTTGACCTGCACCATGTCGCCGAGCTTGAAGACATCCTCGACCTTCTCGGTGCGCGTATAATCGATTTCGGAGATGTGCAAGAGGCCGTCAGTGCCGGGGATGATCTCGATGAAGGCGCCAAAGTCGGCGATGCGGCGAACCTTGCCCTCGTACACGCGATCGAGTTCCGGCTCCTCAAGCTGCGACTGGATCATCGCCTTGGCTTTCTCAGCAGCATTGACATCCACTGACGCGACGATAATCGTGCCGTCGTCAGAGATGTCGATCTTAACACCCGTCTGCTCAGTGATCGCACGGATGTTCTTGCCACCGGGTCCGATGACTGCGCCGATCTGATC
>JBKKDE010000304.1:0-3556 GCA_046708665.1 Candidatus Zixiibacteriota bacterium
GAATGTCGAGATGCATGACACGATCGCGTCCCATCTTCACGCGACGAGACGCCGCGCGTGCGGGGAGAGCGACACTCTTCTGCGCCACCGCAGCCATCATCCCCCGTTCGTCGAAGTATCCCTTGTCAGTAAAAAACACCCAGACCTTGGTGCGCCCCGATATTGCGGTTCCCGCAATTGCTGACTGCGACCAGTCGGAGATTACGGGCGACTTCTTAGCGAGGACATACAATCTGTCCGTCGCGCTCGAATGCGCGTTCAGTGTGACAGCCAGCAGAAGCGCAGTAAGGGCAATTGCGAACAGAGAACGGCGACGATTGCTACGACCGCGCATCACGACCACCTTTGCGCCCACATCTTGGGCAATACTCTTGTTTTCGACACGAAACCACGATGACTCGATAGGACCGGACAACCAATCCCAGCGGCAGTGCAGCAGCGAGGAACTGCCACAACCGCTTTCCATAGGCAAAGATAGGGTATTTTTCGAGGGTGTCAATCGCCATTCAGTCTTGATGAACGGGCAGTACAGAGCCTTCTCTCCCCCTCTGGGGGAGATGTCCCGCGACAGCATTATCGTCGCGGGACAGAGAGGGAAATCCACGCGCAGGCATCATAGTTGCATCGGGAGCGGGATCTACCGATGCCACGCAGGGCAACCATGCCGCGAAGCCCCTACCGCGCGCCTCATTGTGTATCTTGCCCCCGTGGAATATCGTCACGCCATCGTCAAAACCCCGTGCGCGAGATTCGCAGAGGGCCTGACATCCGCCAATCTCGGCCCGCCCGATCTGGCGAAGGCCTTGGCGCAGCACCGCGCCTACGTCAACGCTCTGCGCGTGTGCGGATTGTCGGTCACAATTCTCGAGCCGAATGATAAGTATCCCGATTCGACATTCATCGAAGACACTGCACTCGTTCATCGTGATCTCGCCATCATCACCCGACCCGGGGCAGAGTCGCGACGCGGCGAGACGGAGTCGATAGTGAAAACGTTAGGGGAGACGTTTAAAGTCACAGTCCGTGTGACCGCTCCCGGCACAGTCGACGCCGGCGACATCATGATGGTCGATTCGCACTTCTACATCGGACTGTCGGAGCGCACCAACGCCCAAGGCGCGGGGCAGGTCATCGAGATTCTCGCAGCATTCGGGTGCACGGGATCAACCGTGCCGCTCAGTGAGGTTCTTCATCTGAAGTCCGCTGTCTCGTATCTGGAGAACAACAATCTCATCGCCACGTCCGGTATCGCCGACATCCCTGACTTCAGGGGCTTCAACATCATGCGCATTCCCGACGATGAGCAGTATGCCGCCAATTGTCTCTGGCTCAACGGCACAGTGCTTGTGCCTGCTGGCTACCCGAAGACGAAATCCGCAGTCCAGGCCGTCGGCTACGAGACCATCGAGCTGGACATGTCCGAGTTTCGCAAACTCGATGGCGGGCTGAGCTGTCTGTCCTTGCGGTATTGAACTCGACAATGGACGCGTGGCCCCGGTTCAGTTAAATTGATCAACGAAGACATGACTGTGAAACCATCACACTCCGCCGTTGTAATCACCGTCTCCACAGGCATCTCTGCCGGTAAGCGAGAAGACACCTCAGGTCAGATACTCCGCGACGGCCTCACGCATCTCGGCTTGATCACATCCGATGGCGGCATCATCTCCGATGACCGTCTAACGATCCAACAGCGCGTCATCCAGCACTGCGACTTCGAGAGTGTGTCGTTGCTGGCCTTCACTGGTGGAACCGGCCCAACCCCGGATGATTTCACACCGCAAGCCATTCTGCCGCTGCTCGACCGGCGTTACCAGGGCATCGAGTTTGCGATCCTCGAAGATGGCCGCAAGTCCACCCCGCGTGCGCCAATGTCGCGGCTGATCGTCGGGTCACGCGGGCAATCTGCGATCATCGCGCTACCCGGTTCGCCCGGAGCGTGCAAGGATGCTCTCGCAACTCTTGCGCCGCTCATGACTCACTTGCTTTCGCTCAGCGCGGGGAAACTCGATCCCCACTAAGGGAATCATCCCAGAGCGTGCACAATTGCGACCCGCGGCGACGCGATTCATCCATTCCCTCCAGGAGCGGCAGCCCCATCCATAGGAGCGTCCGGCACACATCCGCCAACGGGCGGTCCATCGACTTCGCCATCTTCTCCAAACTCAACTTCAAATCTGTCGAGATATTGATCTTCACCGCGTGCTCCCCTCGCAATGTCGGCCTCGTCATGGACAATCCTTTCTGATTGAAATACTCCGTGTTTGCGTTTGTGTACGATCAAGACTTGTGGGCTCTTGGCCCGCCAGCCGGTCGCGCGTTCGATCCGGGTCATGATCTGCCCCCAAGTGACATCCGCAGTCTTGCCGTCGATGATCGCTTCGGCATCTATCCGCCATGCGGCGGTACAAATCGGACAACTCGCCACAATTGCTGCCCCGATGCCGAATGTCCGCGCCACAAACGGCGCCAGCATCTCCCGCAAATTCCGGAACGCCTGCCGGTGCGCAGTCACCACGCGATTGACCGCTACACCTTCGATCTTTGCGATCTGCCCCATCGATCTCCCATCGAAGTGGTACCCCTCGACCACCCTCCTTTCCAAACCCCTGAGTCGTCCAACCGCCTGACGTACCGCATCTCTGATCCCATCCACCCGACTCTGATCTGAACTCTCCACTGTCCCTCCGTCTTCGGGAGGCGGGGCTCCGTCCACACTGAGCTTGGCCGAAGTGCCGAGCCGCGTTGGCCGGAGGAAGCGCGCCTCACTCCACGCGCCCTACAAAACGCGTCCACCGCATCACCCGCCTACCATCTGACTATCACCTGCTGGCTGGCGTCGACGCGTTCCCCGTCATTTGACATCATCTGGTGGATTGTTCGCGGTGTGGCGATGTGCTATACTCGCCCAACTATGGAAGCGGTATACATTGTTGGCGCGACGCGAACACCCATCGGATCGTTCGGTGGCTCACTCGCCAAGCAAAGCGCAGTCGCCCTTGGGGTCATCGCGGCGAGATCCGCGATCGAGCGGTCGGGCGTATCACCCGATGCCATTTCCGAATCATTTGTTGGGCAGGCGCGTCAGGCCGGCTGCGGTCCCAACCCGGCGCGTCAAATCGCAGTCGGTGCCGGCATTCCACACGCATCACCGGCCGCAACCGTCAATCAAGCGTGCGCATCTGGTCTGCGCGCAATCGCCTTGGCTGCCGATGCGATTCGTCTCGGACGCGGCGATCTCATTCTCGCAGGCGGCACGGAATCCATGTCGAATGTGCCGTACCTGCTGATGCGCGCGCGCTTCGGGTATCGTCTCGGTGATGGCGAACTCCTCGACGGCAACTTCACGGATGGCTTCTTTTGCCCGCTGGCGGATCAACTGATGGGGCGTACGGCCGAGACACTTGCCGAGCAATACGCGATCACCCGCGAGGAGCAAGACAGCTACGCCATCGAATCGCAGAAACGTGCGTTGGCTGCGGCGCAACGGTTCGCAGCCGAGATCACTCCGGCCGCGATGGGCGACAAGAAGAAGTCTGCCCCGTTGACGACCGAC
>JBKKDE010000305.1:0-3725 GCA_046708665.1 Candidatus Zixiibacteriota bacterium
GCCCACGGCCATGACATTACTGACGAGGGCGATACGACCGGCGCTTTGAGGGGAATGCTTGCCCTGCTTGGTCAGAGTGATGCGCGCTGGCTGATGATCACACTAGAGGATTTGTGGCTGGAGACATCGCCACAAAACATACCAGACACCGTTGACGAGCATCCTAACTGGCGGCAGAAGACGCGACTCTCATTGGAAGAATTGATTCGTGATGTCGGGATCGAGTCACTCATGAAAACCGTTGTCGATGCAAGGCGTTCCTCGTCAGGTTCCGGGCGGGCTTAATGCCTTGTTTACCAGTGAGGATCGGTGCATCCTAATACTCCAATGGCAAAGACAAGAGACAAGATCGTGTCGGTGGGGGCGTCGCGGGCACTGCTGCCGGCGAACTCTCCCATTGGCGCGATAGACCTGCACTTGTTCAACGAGGGCACGCACGAGCGTCTCTACGACAAGCTCGGCTCACATCCGATATCGTTGAACGGTGAGGCAGGAGTCCACTTCGCCGTTTGGGCGCCCGATGCGAAGACGGTCTCTGTCATCGGCGATTTCAATAGTTGGGACAATTCGAAGCACCCACTCTATCCGCGCGAAAGCTCGGGGATCTGGGAAGGATTCATACCGGGATTGGGGCACGGAACCCAATACAAGTATCACATAGCGTCACGGTATCACGGACATAGCAAAGACAAGACTGATCCCTTCGCTCGATACTGCGAGGTCTCGCCGCGTACGGCAGGAATTGTTTGGGATATCGACTACGAGTGGAGCGATGCCGCATGGATGACGCGTCGTGGGGATAAGCAGACTCTAAAGTCGCCGATCTCGATTTACGAGCTGCATATGGGGTCGTGGCAACGGAAGGTTGACGAGGGCGGGCGATCGCTGTATTACCGTGAGCTCGCAGAGCCACTTGTCAATCATGTGACGAAGCTTGGCTTTACTCATGTTGAATTTCTCCCGGTGATGGAGCATCCATTCTACGGGTCATGGGGGTATCAGACGACCGGTTATTTTGCGCCGACGTCACGCTATGGCACCCCGCAAGATTTCATGTATCTGGTGGACTACCTGCACCAGCATGGCATCGGCGTAATACTGGATTGGGTACCGTCGCACTTTCCCGGCGACGATCACGGCCTGGCACTCTTCGATGGGACACATCTCTACGAGCATGCATTCTTGGAGAAGGGGTTTCACCCGGACTGGAAGAGTTGGATATTCAACTACGGCCGTCACGAAGTTGTCGCATTTCTGATTTCCAGCGCCCTCTCCTGGCTCGACAAGTATCACATTGATGGTCTGCGCGTGGATGCGGTCGCCTCGATGCTGTATCTCGACTATTCGCGCAAGGCAGGTGAGTGGATGCCGAACGAATTTGGAGGGCGCGAGAATCTGGAGGCCATCCAATTTCTGCGGCAATTCAATGAATCGGTGTACCGGAGCTTTCCGGATGTGCAAACGTACGCCGAGGAATCGACCGCGTGGCCATCGGTATCACGTCCCACATACCTCGGTGGTTTGGGATTCGGAGTGAAGTGGGACATGGGTTGGATGCATGATACCCTGTCGTACTTTTGCAAGGATCCCATCCATCGCAAGTATCATCACAACGAGTTGACCTTTCGTATGGTGTATGCATTCACCGAGAATTTTGTACTCCCATTGTCGCACGATGAAGTGACTCACGGGAAGGGATCGCTGCTCTCGAAGATGCCGGGCAGGGACGACTGGCAGAAATTTGCCAACATGCGTCTCTTGCAGGGATACATGTACTCCCAGCCGGGTAAGAAGCTCATGTTCATGGGTGCGGAAATCGGACAGTGGAGTGAATGGAATCATGACACGAGCTTGGACTGGCATCTCTTGGAGTTTCCGGCGCACCAAGGCATTGAACGCTGGCTGGCGGATGTGAATCGTATGTACAGGTTGATCCCGGCCCTCCACGAACAGGATTGCGACCATCAGGGTTTCTCTTGGATTGATTGCAATGATTCCGCTTCGAGTATTCTTGCATTTCTGCGCTATGGAGTAAACGAGCAGCGCCCCGTGCTGGTCATTGCGAACTTCACACCGGTCCCGCGCTCGGGGTATCGGGTCGGTGTACCGATCGGCGGAATGTGGCGCGAGTTGCTCAATAGCGATGCTGAAGTCTACGGCGGAAGTGGAATGGGGAACTTCGGAGCGGTCGCATCGCGGGCAGAACCATCGCACGGACGTCCGCACTCCCTCATCTTGACAGTTCCTCCGTTGTCGATTGTATTCTTCACGCCCACTGAATAGTCAGGAGTTTCTGCCGTATGTCAGCATCGCGTTACATCTGCATTCATGGTCACTTTTATCAGCCCGCCCGCGAGAACCCCTGGACGGGTTCGGTGCCGTTGGCGATGGACGCGTATCCGTTTCATGATTGGAATGCCCGGATTGCGGCTGAATGCTATGGCCCGAATGCGTGGTCGCAGATACGTGACGGTCAGGGACGGGTGATCGAGATCATCAACAACTACGAACGAATCAATTTCAACGTCGGCCCGACCTTGCTCGGCTGGCTGGAGCGCAATGCGCGCGAAGTTTATGATGCTATTCTTGCCGCCGACAAATCGAGCGAGAGTCGATTCTCCGGTCATGGCTCAGCGATAGCTCAGTGTTACAACCACATGATCATGCCGCTGGCAAATGAGCGCGATAAAGAGACACAGGTTGTCTGGGGCATCGCGGATTTTCGTCACCGGTTCGGACGCGATCCCGAGGGGATGTGGCTGCCTGAGACGGCGGTTGATACCGCGTCGCTTGAGGTACTGGCCCGCCAGGGAATTGCGTATACGGTTTTGGCACCACGGCAGATTGCCGCAACACGACTCATCGGATCGTCCAATTGGGTCATCAACGAACATGAATCGGTCGACACTCATCATCCATATCTTGTCAAGCTGCCATCAGGAAGATCCATCAGTGTCTTTGTCTACAACGGCGCGCTGGCCAGGGCTGTGGCATTCGAGCACATCCTTACCAACGGCGAACAGTTTGCCGCGCGCCTGATGTCGGGATTCGCGCATGGTAGCACGGAGCCCCAACTGATGCATATCGCCACAGACGGCGAAACGTATGGCCATCATCACACATTCGGCGACATGGCGTTGGCGTATGCGCTGCGGGTGATTGAGAAGCATAGTGATGTGCGCCTGACCAATTACGGTGAGTATCTGCATTTGTATCCACCGACTCACGAAGCCCGGATACTTGAGAACACGTCGTGGAGTTGCGCGCATGGCGTCGAGCGCTGGCGGAGCGACTGTGGCTGCCGCATCAATATCAATCGGCCATGGAACCAAGAGTGGCGTACCCCGCTTCGGGAAGCGATGGATTGGCTGCGCGATTCTGTCAATTCTCAATTCGAGGAATACGCACCGAAATACCTTGCAGATCCGTGGACGGCGCGAAATGACTATATCGCTCTCCCGCTTGATCAGTCTGAAGATGCGTGGAAGCAGTTTTTCACGCGTCATCAGGCGAAACGACTTACGCCAGCCAGCCGCGCACATGCGGTCGCACTCCTCGATTTGCAACGGCATATGGTGCTAATGTATTCGAGTTGTGGATGGTTCTTCGATGATATCTCCGGAGTTGAGGCCACGATGCTGCTGCAGGAGGCGGGCTGGGTGATTGCTCAGGGGCGCTCAGCATTCAAAGTTGATCTTCTCGACGGCTACCTCGAACGTATCGCC
>JBKKDE010000306.1:0-2993 GCA_046708665.1 Candidatus Zixiibacteriota bacterium
GCAGTGTACTGAACCAACGGTTTAGCGACTTGGACAATGGGGAGACAGTATGTGGGCTCATCTGGGCCGAATTGCCCAGTCGTGATACCGATTGGTACCGCGTGCAACTGGTTGCTGGCAATATGGCGAATTGGACAGTGAGCGCGGAGTTTCCGTTTACCATTTTCATCTTCGAGCTTGTGACTGAGTGCGAGGACATCATCGGAGTCCGTTTCGAGGGCGACCCCTGCGAAGAAATCGTGGTCGAATTGGGAACACAAGTCACGGGCGACTATGCGCTCGTGGTGACCACGCGCGAACAATTCGGTGGATATCCCTGTTCTGAAGGACCGTGGCAGTATGAGACGACATTCGAGACGGACTGTATTTGTGCCTGCCATGCTGACCCGGCACAGCTACCAGGTCCCGGACAGTGTGATGGAGCCGTGAGTGTGAGCGACGTCGTGACCATTGTTAACCTCGCGTTTCGCGGGGCCCCACCCATCTATGACCCATACGACGCGTGCCCGTTCGAACGCGGCGATGTCGACTGCAATGGCAGCGTGAGTGTTAGCGATGTCGTCCGGCTGGTCAATGTGGCGTTCCGGGGACAACCTCCGTCGGAACAGTTCGTGGATCCGTGCGCGGTGCCATAGCCCAAGGTATCACTCTAAACGAATTCGCAGTGACGTCAGCATAGAGGAAGTCTCCCTGGCCAAAGCGAGTGGTGCCGGTGAGTGAGACGTAGTGACCAGTGGAGGGTCGAGGCATGATCAAGTATTTGAGTCTACGTACCGTGTTCGCAACTGCGTGTCTCGCGTTTGCCGTGGCGGCGATTGCATCCGAGGTTCTGACCTCGCGCGCGCCACTACCCGGCACGTTGGCAATGCCCGTAAGCCCCGGCGACGGCCAAGTGGCTGCTACATCAGCGGCACTGGATGACCCCGAAGTCGAGGCGGTCTGGGTGGGCTCGACCCAGTGGATGGGTGGAATCAATTTCGGTGGGGAGACATTTTACGGAAGCATTGGGAAGGGGACTGACTTCCTGGGCGGTTCATCGGTCACCAACACGCAATACGTGCCTGTGCAAATTGTCTTCAGCAATTCGACCACGACGCTCTGCCGTACATTTCGCCGCGATCTGGGATATGCGTCATCCGGGGTCGGGACATTTCCGGGCGCCGCGTACGACGTGTCCATTCCCGGCAGTCCGCGCCGCCTGAATCTCTGCTTCGTGGAAGACGCCGGGCAGGGCACTGTGAATCTCACTTGGGATCCGAACTCAACCGGTGTTGGCAAACGCGAGTATCTGCTGGTGATGCTGAGCAGTTACGATGGGACTGGCAACACCTACAACGGCGCCAATCCGCTGAGCGGTGGTGCCAGCATGGACATTATTTATGCTTGGTGGCCCCAGCTCTTTTCCGGATTTACGTTGCTACAGGTCCTTCCTGCCCGAATCGATGTCACGCCGTATCTGATCAAAAATGTCAGCGCAATCCCCGACGACGCTGAAGCGACGCTGACATGGTTGTTCTACGCGGACCCTGACAGTTTTGTCGTGTACGGGTCCCAGACGGAGCCACCTGCCAACACGTGGCTTGGCAGTGTTGGAGGAGCGCAGCGCGAGCTTTACCACGGCTCACTGACCAATGGGCTCGCGTACTACTACCGGGTCGAGGCATTCGACGGCGGCTTGATCACGGGATCGAGCAAGACGGTCAACACGGTCCCGGGAGTCTACTATTCAAACATGACTCGTTACGGTGTCTGGAACGGACGCGGCGTGTACGGCGGGATCTGGGGGTATGTCGATTCCGCTTCGGGCGCAGAGTACGCACTGATCTGCTGCCGCAATGAGGGAGTGGCGATCATCGACGTGAATGTGACTCCGCCGGTCGAGGTCGGTTTCATGCCTTCTCTCGCTCCGGATCGGGATGCGAAGGAAGTGCAGGTCTATCGGCACTATGCCATTGTTGTCAAAGAGAATGAGAACTTGCAGGTTTTTGATCTATCGGATGTGACCAATCCTGTCCAGGTCGCGCAGATCATTCCCGACAACAACGGGTCGCACACGTGCCTGGTTGACGGGCATTATCTCTACATCGCCGGGAACCACGGGGTCGGCGGGCTTGAGATTTTTGATATTTCCAATCCCGCTTCACCGGTCGAGCTGGGGGGATACCAGCCGTACTACTACCACGACTTCGCGATTCGCAACGACACTCTCTATGCATTTGCGATTTACGGCCAAGGCATCGACGCGATTGATGTTTCGAACAAGAACGCTCCATCCCTCATTACTTCCTTCAATTACCCCGGCTCGGGCACGCACAATGGCATCATATCGTCCGATGGGCGGTACATGTTTGTCGGTGACGAGATCGGCACCAGCGGCAATCACACGCGCGTCTTCGACATCTCCGATATCAACAATGTCTCGATTGTCGCAAACATTATTGTTGATCCATTGGCCGTTGCTCACAACTGCTATCTGCGCGGCGACTTGCTTTTCATCGGCCATTACACGGAAGGGTGCCGAGTCTTCGAGGTCTCGGATCCGCTCAATCCGGTTGAAGTGGCCTTTTACGACACGTGGCTACCAGCGACATACGGATACGATGGCATGTGGACGGCACACCCGCTTCTCCCATCGGGCAAGATCATCGCTTCGGATCGGACAACCGGGCTCTGGGTC
The DNA here is from genome assembly GCA_046708665.1 of Candidatus Zixiibacteriota bacterium. Classification (GTDB taxonomy): domain Bacteria; phylum Zixibacteria; class MSB-5A5; order WJJR01; family WJJR01; genus JACQFV01. The sequence continues at coordinate 2,678 of JBKKDE010000306.1, forward strand.
TTTACAATGGCGGATAGCGACGCCGATGGCATCTTCGACGTGACTGATAATTGCGTGAGCGATCCCAATCCTGACCAGGCTGACGCCAACGGCGACGGTATCGGTGATGTATGTCAGTCCTGTACTTGTCCATGCGCGTCCGATCCGGTCTGCGATGGCGTATTTTCTGATGTTGCGGACGTTGTCACGACCGTAAACGTCGAGTTCCGTGGCGTTACAGGCACCACAGACTCCGGATGTCCATTCGAGCGTACTGATGTAGTTGCGTCTGGGGCTACCAGCGTTGTCGACGTTGTCCGTGTTGTCAATGTCGCTT
>JBKKDE010000307.1:0-2546 GCA_046708665.1 Candidatus Zixiibacteriota bacterium
CCACCGCGAACCGCAGCAGACGACTTCAGGAAAGATTCGCTCTCGGCGACCGACAAATACCGTTCCCCGCTGCGCAGTTTTAGAGGATGGGGCGATGGTGAATTGGCGGCATTTGTGCGGGCGATGACCAGTATGGCCAAGGCGACAAAGCTGGCAACGACCATAAGCACACGTGAGCGCTGGCGAGGGAGCTTGATCACGCTACAACCTTAGTTTGGCTTTCATGGATGGAACTGGCAGACCGTTGACGGGCTATCGGGGCCGTTTGGCCACTCAACCCGACTGATAATGTAGCCAGATTTGGTAATCTGTCAACTGCTAAGAGATTGCCATTCCTAAAGTTTCGCAGATTGACCACTCAATCTTCGCGTTTTGAATGCCGACAACAATAGGTGAGTGATCCTAATCTGAGGAGTCTTGCAAAATGCCACAACGCATTCTGGTCGTTGACGACGAATCATCGCTTTGTGAAATGATGCGCATCATGCTCGGCAAGGAGGGCTATGAAGTCGACACCGAGCTGAGCGGCAAAAAAGCGGTGGGGCGTCTGGCAGAAACCAACTACGACCTCGTGATCGCCGATCTGAAAATGCCGGAAATGTCCGGCTTGGACTTACTCGACAAAGTCAAGGAGGGCAACTCCGATCTGCCGTTCATCGTGATGACTGCCTTTGCCTCTGTGGACACGGCGATTGAGGCGTTGAAGAAGGGCGCCAGCGACTACATCACCAAACCGTTCAAAATCGACGAGATCAAACTATCCATTCGCAAGACCCTCGAGACCACGATCTTGCGTTCCGAGAATCGTCAGTTACGCGTGCGGCTTGGCGAGGCGCTGTCATTCGACCGCATTCTCGGAGCCGATCCGCGGATCGACGAGGTCAAGCGTACCGCCGGGCAGGCCGCGGCGTCGGACTCAACCATCCTGATTCGTGGCGAGAGCGGAACCGGCAAGGACCTGTTGGCGCAAGCCATCCATGAGCATTCTCCACGCAAAGAGAGACCGTACATCGCGGTCAATTGCGGGGCACTGCCGGAGACACTGCTGGAGAGCGAACTCTTCGGTCATGTGAAGGGCTCTTTCACGGGAGCGATCCGTGACCACGAGGGATTGTTTCGCGCCGCCGATGGCGGGACCCTCTTCCTCGACGAAATCGCCGAGATCAGCCCGGCCATTCAGGTCAAGCTGTTGCGCGTTTTGGAAGACAAGAATGTCACTCCGATCGGAGCAACGACCGGGCGAGTAGCCAATGTGCGGGTGATTGCGGCAACCAATGCCGACTTGGAAGCAACGGTGGCGTCGCGAAAGTTTCGCCCTGACCTCTACTACCGGTTGAATGTAATCCAGATCCACCTGCCGCCGCTGCGCGAACGCACCGACGACATCCCACTTTTGTCTGAACATTTCATTCGCTCGAGCTCGGAGCGGGTTGGTTGTCCCATCAAGCACCTCACCCCGGAGGCTGCGAAGATGCTAAAGGGCTATAGGTGGCCGGGTAATGTCCGCGAGCTGCAGAATATTATCGAGCGCGCCGTTGTCCTGGCAAAGGGCGCGACGCTCGATCTTGATGACTTCCCGGAGAAGATGCGTCAGGCCGCCCCACTCTCCCCTGCTGGCGACAGCAATCCAGGGTCGCCCACACTTGAGTCGATCGAAAAGGCCTATATCTATTGGGTGCTGAACCAAACGGAGTGGCAGAAGGCAAAGGCCGCATCAATCCTCGGAATTGACTCATCCACGCTGTATCGCAAGATCAACAAGTATGGATTTGAATTGCCGAAGAACGGGGACTCGCAAGAATAGAAGCTATTCGCTCAATAGGACCTTTTCTGTGGTTGGACCGCCCGCTTTGATTCTCCACATTACCAACGCACCCGCAACAAAGAACACCAACACCGACAACGCCGCCATCCGCAGGTCGCCCGTCGCTCCGGCAATCTCGCCAAAGAGAAGTGGTCCGAGAATGGCCGCGCCTTTCCCGCAGAGCGAATAGAAGCCGAAGAACTCCCCTTCCCTGCCTTTGGGGATGAGGGACGACATGAAGGTGCGGCTCGCGGACTGGACGGCACCGAGGCCGGTTCCCGCGAGTGCTGCAACGACGAAAAACATCGCTTTGGATTCGACGAAGTAGATCATCCCCACCACTACTATCCACTGCACCAATGTTACCATGACAACAAATTTCGGGCCCTTGGTGTCGGTCGGCTTGGCCCATAGTGCGGCTCCGGCCAGAGCGGAGAGTTGCACGCAAATGTAGACCAGGATCAACTCGGTCATCGAGAAGCCGAGCACCTGTTTGGCGAAGATAGACGAGAACGCGATGATTGTGTTGATGCCGTCATCGTAGAGGAAGAATGCGAAGAGGAATGAGCGCAACTTTGGTGTACGGGCAATCTCGCGAAATGTCCGGGCCGTTGCAACGAATCCGGCTCGTGCCGCCTGCCTTGGGCTATGGGTCACAACTTGGTCGCGCGGCAGCCACAGAATTGCGGGAACAGCAAACACAAGAAACAAGAACCCGGCAGTGATGAACACCGCCGGGAAC
>JBKKDE010000308.1:0-3652 GCA_046708665.1 Candidatus Zixiibacteriota bacterium
CGCTACAATTGCCAATGCCAAGAGTGCTGTCGTGACGATCCGCTTCATGCTCATATCCCTCCGTTGATAACCGATAGATTCCAAACGCAGACACGTAAGAAGCGACAAAACTCGAGTTATGTCAATCGCGAGTGTTAATGCCTTGGTCCCACTATGGCTATTCCATCTCCCCAAATGCCCGAATAATCTCATGTCCTGACTCCGCATTCATCAGTCGTTCACGGAAGTAATCGAACCGCAGCCCCTCCGCCAATGCCTTGAAGACCTTCAAGTACAGAGTGTCGTCACCGTATGATGGTGCCGCCATCGCGAAAAAGAGCCGCACCGGTTCACCATCGGGGGCATCGAATTCGTAACCGTCTTTCGACCGTGCGACAGCAATCACCAACTCTTTCGCTTGGTATGTGCGAATATGCGGAAACGCTATCCCATGACCGGTCGCGGTGGAGGCCTTGCGTTCGCGATTCACGAAGTCGGTGAGCAGCTTGGTGCGGTTGCCGACCTTGCCCGAGTTTTCTAACAATGTCACCAACTCATCGAGAATCGACTCTTTGTCCTCGCGCAACTGGCGGGGAGTTTTCTCGAATCCATCGCGGGCAGGCTCGATTCGCGTGTCCATCGAGAGTTTGATCAAAGCAGGATCGAGAAGCCGGGCGATGTTCATCCAGCCAATTTAGACAATGAAATCGTGAGAATCTCTCGAATGATGACCCAACGTGGGGTCAGCCCTTGGGCTGACCTTCGGTTTTGTCAGCCCAAGGGGCTGACAATCACAATGATTGTGATGTTGAGGATTCAAACACTGCGGGGAGTTGACAGGAACGGCCAATCCATTGTCATTCGGTTTCGCGATATGGAACCGATGCCACAAACAACGATCATCATGCTCTTGGGCAACCCCGGCAGGCAATACACCATGACCCGCCACAATCTGGGGTGGTGGGTGGGTGACATCCTGGCCGAGCAGGAAAAGGCGACATTCCGGGCCGGGTGGGGTAGTTTCTATTACGCCGAAATAGAAGTTCGGGGCCGATCCGCGCTCCTCGTGAAGCCGACAACGTACATGAATCTCTCCGGGCAAGTTCTAACCGAATTGGCAGAACGCCATACAGTTACACCACTCGATGTCATAGCCGTGGCGGACGACTTCGCCATCACGCTCGGACAGATTCGTGTCCGTCCTTATGGGTCGTCGGGTGGGCATAATGGACTCGCCTCGATCATCGAAGTTCTTGGTAGCGATCAATTTGCGCGTGTGCGCTGCGGGGTTGGACCTGTACCCGCTGGCCTTGATCCCGCCGAGTTTGTCCTTGCTCCATTCACGGATACCGAGTTATCTTCCGCGAGAGAAATGGCGGAGCGTGCTGCCTCTGCGGTCAAGATGATACTGACCGACGGCGTAGTCGCTACTGCAAATACCTATAACCGCAAACCCCCCGCGCCTGAAGCCCCCACAGGGGATCAGTCGGGCGCCTAACGACCGAGGGAGGGTACGTGAAGCTCTACGAAACAACCTTTATCATGGATCCCCAGCTATTGGAAGAGGGCTGGGAAAAGGCCGTCGCGCGATACTCCGATATCATCACGCGCAATGGCTCGATCAAACGCACCGAACGCTGGGGGCTTCGCCGCATGGCCTACCCCATCCAGAAGCGCACACAGGGCTACTACGTGCACATGGTGCACGAGTCGGCGCCATCCGTGCCGCGTGACCTCGAGCGTCAGTTTCTGCTCGATGAGACATGCTTGCGCTATCTCACCGTGGTAGCCGACAATCCCATGTACCTGGAAGAAATGGATCGTCGACGCACCGCGCGTGAGGAAGCGGAGGCCAATGTGACAATCGCTCCGGCTGTTCCTGAGAGTGCGGGATCCTCCGAGGCAGCGGCGTCGTAAGACAACAACCCAGAGAGCAAAGAGAAGGATCAGATTATGGCAGAGTATCATCGCAAGACTGAACGGGACCGGGATCGCGGCGGACGTGGCCGAGATGACCGTGATGAGCAGGACGGCAAAGAGGGTTACGGTGGTAAAGGCATGCGTGGCCAACGCCGCGGACGCCGTTTCACCGACCTCAAGCTCTACGAAATCGATTATCGCAACGAGCGTTTGCTCCGCAAGTTCGTGACCGAACGCGGCAAGCTGTTCCCGCGTCGCACGACCGGAATTTCAGCGCTCTTTCAACGCCGACTGACCACTGCGGTCAAACGTGCGCGCCATTTGGCCCTTCTCCCCTACGTGGCGGAGACGTTCAAGTAAACCGACGGGAAGAATAGGGACACAGCCATGAAAATTATACTCCGTGATGATGTTGAAAACGTCGGCCGCACGGGCGAAGTGGTGACGGTCAAGGACGGTTATGCGCGCAATTACCTAATTCCGCGCAAACTCGCCATCACCGCCTCCCCGGGAAATCTGCGCGCCATCGATCAGGTGAAACTGCAGAAGGACCAGCGCGACAAGAAGCGTATGCGCGATGGCGACCGCATCAAGGTCGCCTTGGAGAAAGTCTCTATCACGGCCGAAGTTCAGGTTGGTGAAGAAGACAAGGTATTCGGTTCAGTGACATCGGCGCACATGGCCGAGTTGCTGAAGGACAAGGGCTTCACAATCGACAAACGCGACATTCTGCTCGAAGAGCCGTTGAAGGCATTGGGTGTCTACACTGTCGATGTCAAGATTGACCGTGATATCGTTGCCAAGATCAAAGTCTGGGTTGTTAAGAAGGCGGATTAATTATGGCCGAGGGTGCAGGGCAAGCACTGGTCAAGGCCAAGATCAACGGTCTGGCGCTGGATGTAACGTCGAATTCGCCGGTCGTGGTTCTCGCGCCGGAAGACGAAGACTTGATACTGCCGATCTGGATCGGGCACTTCGAGGCGTGGGCAATCGCGATGGAGCTCTCCGAAGTGAAGTCCAAGCGACCGCTCACGCACGACCTGCTCAACGGCATGATCAACTCGCTCGGCGCGAAAGTCGATAGCGTCCAAGTCGTCGAATTGCGCGACCAGACATTCTTCGCGAAGATCATTATCGCCAAGAATGGCACGACCATCGAGGTCGACGCCCGACCGTCCGATTCAATCGCGCTGGCGTTGAAAGCCAAGGCCCCGATCATGGTACGCTATGATCTGTTTCAGAAACGCCCGGTAACGTCTCCGGAAAATCCGGAGAAGTACGATGCGGAGGCCCTCAAGGAGCGGTTGCGCAACATCAGCCCGGAGGACTTCGGCAAGTATTCACTGTAGAATTCCATTCGAGACCTCAAACCGCGGCGCGAAATCCACGCGCCGCGGTTTTTCTTTGGCTATCTTCCGGAGATGACCGTAGTGAACCGAGGAGGCCCGAATGTCGGAAGAAAAACAGCATCCATCATACGCCATGCGGCTTGTGATCGACGGCAAGGAACGCTTTGTCTCGTACGAAGAGCTGGCACTGTCGAACAATCTTGCCCAGGAAGCGCTCGTTCGGTTGCTGGTGAAAAAGAAGATCATCAAGGCGGATGAACTACTGGAAGAAATCAACACCGTGAAGACTGAGCGCTACCGGCCCGAACCCGGCGGAAAATCACTCTGATGACCGACGACGTTGCGACAATGCCCGAGCCGAAGGCCATCGATGATCCCGGTCGTGAACTGTTGCGTTGGCGCTA
>JBKKDE010000309.1:0-9556 GCA_046708665.1 Candidatus Zixiibacteriota bacterium
ACTACAAGCTGCCGTTCCTGTCCTGGGTGCCACACTCGGTTGCGCATCTCTACATGAAACTTGCGGGAAAGAACGCCAAGTATGACGTTCGCTTGCTTTCGTACCGAAACCTGAAAAAACTCACACAGGCATTCGGGGTCGTCGACTACACAATCGACGTGATCAAGAATGGCGACCGCTACTGCGACCAGAGCCGCGGGCGCATACGTCGGTTCGTCGCGTTGTGGCCCACGTGGGCTCTTCGTGCGATCTTACCAATTATCCCGGTGCACGTCTGGACAATCGTAAAGCCGCAGGAGGGCAGGGGAGTGCAAGCGGGCCAATTTGTACATCGTAGTGAATGGGAGAGAGTCTGATGCTTCAATCGATTGCTGAAAACCCGGCCTTCATGTGGGGCATGGTGATCTTTCTCGGGCTGTGCTTCGGGAGTTTCGCCAATGTGCTGATCTGGCGCTTGCCGCGCAAACAATCGATCGTCACGCCGCCGTCGCGTTGCCCCGGCTGCAACAATCTGCTCAAGTGGTATCACAACATTCCGGTGCTCTCGTGGTTGGCGCTCCGGGGGAAGTGCGGTTACTGCAAGACCAGGATTAGCTGGATATACCCGACGGTCGAATTGATCACAGCGGTGCTGTTCGCGGCATTCTATGCGCGTTATGGTGTCTCGTGGACCACCCTCGGATTCTGGTACATGTCACTCACTCTGGTTGCTGTCTTCTTCATCGACCTCGAGCATCAGATAATTCCGAACTCGCTGACGTACACCGGTGTAATCGTAGGATTCGCAACATCCATCGTCTCGTCGCACCTGCCGTGGCATCAGTCTCTGCTCGGAGCGGCGGTTGGGGCCGGGATATTCATCGGAGTTGCCGTGCTCGGACGCTTCCTCTTTAAGAAGGACAGTATGGGCGGGGGCGATGTGAAGCTGGCGGCGATGCTGGGTGCGTTTCTCGGGGTGGGAAGGATCTTACTGGTCTTCGTCTTCTCAGCGGCCATCGGACTTGTGATCTCGCTGATCGCAATGGCCGTGTCGGAAAAGATCCGTCGCGATCGCGTGATTCCATTTGGACCATTCATTGCGCTGGCTACATTGCTCGTGGCCTTCTACGGCGAGCAGATTGTCGATTTCTATGTGCGTCATTTTCTCCCGTAGTCGCGAGTTCTACCTGATCACGGCAGGGATGATGTAGTTCGGCACGTAGTCCCGTTGCGGCGTCAGGTAGACCAGATCACTGCAATTGACTCCGAAGAACGCGATCACCATGCCCCGTTCGGGCATCGCCATCACGATCTGTTCGCCGTTTCCACCTGCAAAAGATGCCGTGACCGAATCGGCGTCGTTGGGGTACGTGACAATCCACCAGTAGTAGCCCCGGAAGTGGCCTTCCAGTACGTTCAAGCTCGACGTTGCTCGATAGTCCCACAGCGACTCACGTACTGTCTATGTCCCAGGCCACAGGACGCGCCGATGACGTCCTGCATATCTTGTTGATTGGCAAGTAGATAGCCGAGGAAGCTGATGGGCTTGGCGCCAGTGGCTCCGAGGCAATACAATACCATCGGACCGAAATTCGCCCGTGCAAGGCAGAGATATTTTAGTCTTCGCAGGGCCGGTGTTGGCCCCGTGGGTCAGGCGGTTACCGCAGTTTGACAGCGAGATTAAGCGTAAGATCGCTTAGTGACTGCTGCCGTTTCCGTCGCCACGTTTGTGAGTGTTGTGGCACGACTTGCACCTTTTAGGATGGTGCTGGTAACCCTGCTCGATAAAGTACTCCTGGGCCGAGACGGGGAATACGAATTCCTCGTTACAGTCCACACAGGTTAGATACAACGGCGTCAACGGTTGCACCATACTGCTTTCCCCCTGCTGCATACTACTCCTCCCCTTGCAACGAACAGTTCGGATGGACTGCCTTGTCCGCCCCTTGCGGATAAGGCGATGCCCCGGCCCATCCATGGGCCAACGTTCCGCTGCCCTGACAGCGTCACGCCTAAAAATCTGACGACTACGACCAAAGCTCGAAAGGCCCTTAGGCGGACGAGCCGCCCCCTACTTTCGAAGTCTGCCCCCCTCGTCGCCACTGCGATGCGAGGTTTCAGTCTTCTAAGTGAAGCACAGGTTAAGTCCTGTCAAGACTAAACTTTAATACCGGCGAAGCAATGTTTCATTCCCTAGAAGAAACTAGCCGCGGTGTGAGGAGGTCACGGCATGTGGAGAACATCCCGTGACCATCTGGTAACATTTTGAATACTATCACGTTACAACGGCTCTCTAATGGCGGCCGTTTTCGATTTCGTAACGCTTCAACTTCTCGAAGAGCGTGGTGTAGTCGATCTTCAGGATCTCGGCCGTCTTGCGCTTATTGCCACGGGTCTCGCTTAACACACGGATAATAGCGGCGCGTTCGGCGATCATCTGAGCGTGTTGGCCAACCTCTTTAAGTCCGGCGCCATCGCGCAGACGGATCTCATCGTCGGTCCGCACACGTATCGCCAGGTGCTCGGGGTTGATGTAGCGTCCCTCGCACAGAATGACCGCGCGCTCGATTGTGTTCTCGAGCTCGCGCACGTTTCCGGGCCAATTGTAACGGTCCATCAGTTTGAGCGCCTCGGCGGAGAGCTTCTTCGCCGGCTTGCTCATTTCCGTGCAGTACTTTTGCACGAAATACTCCGCCAGCTTGGTGACGTCCTCCCGACGGTCGCGCAGCGGCGGGACGTTGATCGGGAACACGGATAGGCGGTAGTACAGATCTTCACGGAATCGCTTTTCGACAATGGCGTCTTTGAGATCGACATTGGTTGCGGCGATCACGCGCACATTGACCGATATCTGTTTGGTGCCGCCGAGGCGTTCGAAGGTCTTCTCCTGGAGGAAGCGCAAAAGCTTCGCCTGAATCGACATGTCCAGGTCGCCGATTTCGTCAAGGAATACAGTCCCGCCATCGGCAATCTCGAACTTGCCCAGCTTCAGCTTGTGCGATGATGTGAATGCTCCCTGCTCGGAACCGAACAATTCGTTTTCGAGCAGCTCGCGTGGGATTGCAGCGCAGTTAATCGTAATGTATGGCTTCTCGCGACGCATCGACAGGTAATGGACTCCAGCGGCAAACAACTCTTTACCGGTGCCGCTTTCGCCGAGGAACAGGACTGTTGTCTCGGATGAGGCCACTTTCTTGACCAGCTTTTCGACTTCGAGCATCGCGGGCGAACCGCCGATGATGCGATTGTAACCGATCTTGTCGGCCAATTCCTGTCTGAGCAGTGAGTTTTCAGCCAATAGGCGCCGATTCTCAAGAGCGCGGTCGATGAGAACACTCAAATGGTCGGGGTCGAAGGGCTTGGTCAGGAAATCATATGCGCCTTTGCGCATCGCCTCGACCGCTGTCTCGACCGTGCCATAGGCAGTCATAACAATTACCTGAGTCTCTGGATTGTTCTTCTTCACTGCGTCCAATACCTGAAGTCCGTCCATTTCCGGCAAGCGGAGATCAGTCAACACCAGATCGTAGCGATTCTCTTTCGACTTCTCGATTGCGGAATTGCCATTGCGGGCCACTTCGACTTCGTGGCCCTTGGCCACGAGCGCGTCAGCCAGCATGCGGCGCAATGAATCTTTGTCTTCAACAACCAAAATCGATGACATGCATCCCCCTGAGGTGGTTTCGGTTCACGCCTGTTGTATCGGACGAAACCGATACTTCCTTACCCAAAAGTGGCGAAATTCCCATACTTTCTCAGGTCTCATCCCGGCATGATCTGGAGAGAGTAATTGACAACCTGCTGCGGGACTTCAATACTCGCTGGAGGGGCGGTTCTGCCAGGTTCCGGCTCCGTAGCGACGAAGTCGTACAGAAGTCAGCGACGAGCGCCCATACTTCGAGCAATTCCACTGACCAATCGCCTACACCCAGGACGCAGCACGCTGCGGCCGCGGCGAATGCTGCACAGCCACCATGAGACTTGAGGGCCAACGGGTAAGCATCGGAGACTTGTTCCGTGATCTCAAGAACGCGCTATGCAAAACAGAGTTGGATCTCACACAGGGTAACATCGGACGTGCCGTTTCTCTCCTGGCTGCTCCGATGATGCTCGAGATGGTAATGGAGTCGGCGTTCGCGATCGTTGACATGTACTTTGTGGCCTCGCTCGGACCATAGGCCGTGGCCAGAGTAGGGCTGACCGAATCGGTCATGACACTTGTCTATGCCATCAGTATCGGATTTTCCATAGCCGCCACCGGGTTCGTTGCGCGACGCATCGGCGAGAGCGTCCAGAAGAAGCATCTCACGTCGCGGTGCAATCGATCATCGTCATGCGGCGGCAACTCTGGTTGGTCAGAACCTCGGTGCCGAAAAGCCCGAGCGCGCCGAACGGTCAGTTTGGATTACCGGATTCGCCAACATGATCCCGCTGGCTTGTGTCGCGACAGTCTATCTGCTATTCAATGAGGAACTGATTAGGATTCTCATCAGCGAACCCGATGTGGTTGCCTATGGGGCAATGTTTTCACATCGTGTCCTACGGTTACTTGTTTTTTGCATGGGGGCTGGCCATACCACAGGCATTCAACGGTGCCGGTGATACGCTGACCCCTGCCAAGATCAATTTTTTCTGCTTCTGGTTGCTGGAGATTCCACTCGCATACCTTCTGGCGATTCGGTTGGGCATACAGCCGGTCGGCGTGTACTGGTCTATCGTCGTGGCGGAATCAATGGCGGGAATAGTCGCGATCATCTGGTCCCGCGGGGTACATGGAAGGGCAAAAAATCCAAACCGTCTAGCTCCGGACGGTCGCAGGAGCGATTACAAGGGCTTGGACTGCGAAACTTCTGATGTTATAATCCGTTTACAGTTAGGACTGATTGATTAAAGCAAGGATCGTACGCTCGAAACGGGGAGGTATCGTGAAAGTCAAATCATACACGAAGGACGGAATCGAGATCATCGAGCCAAAGGGCAAATTTCTCGGCGGCGCGGACACTGGCGAACTGGACGAAAAGCTCTACGCGCTTCTGGGCAAAGGAGTGAAAGCCGTTATCATCGACCTGGGTTCAACCGATTGGATGAATTCATCAGGAATCGCGATTCTGATTCATCACTACAAAAAGTTTCGCGATCAAGGCGGGAATCTGAAATTGGCCAACCTGACGAAGAACATCGAAAAGATCCTGGTGATTGCAAAATTAACATCGGTCTTCGAGACCTACGACTCGCTCGATGAAGCGGTCGCAAGTTTCCAGAAGTAGGATCGGGGCAACTTCTACTACAATTTGGGCCGGTCTGTGACCGGCCCTTTTGCATTCTGACAAAATAGGTCTGATTGGACCTATGGGACCCATAGAGACTCGGAGCCAGCATGACATCTCTCGCTAACAAGAAAGTCATCATCACCGGCGCTTCCAAAGGCATCGGACGCGCCATTGTCGAGCGCCTCGCGCATGAAAAATGCGCCCTCGCTCTCTTCGCGCGTAGCGGTGACCTGCTTGCAGAGCGTGTCAGCGACTGCGAGAAGCAAGGCGTCAAGGCAAAGGCATTTGTGTGCGACGTAGGCGATCACAATCAGGTCGAGTCGCGATTCTCTGCGGCGATTGAGTGGCTCGGTGGTGTTGATTGTCTTGTCAGTAACGCCGGACTCGGACACTTCGCGCGGTTCGATGAGCTGCAAACCGCCCAGTTCGACGAAATGCTGACGACCAATCTGCGAGGGCCGTTTCTCTGTGCGAAAGCAGTCGTACCCGAGATGAAGCATGCCGGTGATGGTCTCATAGTCAACATTGCTTCGATAGCGGGGAAGTATGGTTCGGAACGCGGGTCGGGATACTGCGCCTCGAAGTTCGGACTCATGGGATTGAACGAGTGCATGGGAATGGACTTGCGCGCACTGGGCATTCGCGTGACCGCGATTTGCCCCGGATCGGTCAACGCTCCCGATTTCCGCATGGGACGGATCACCAAAATTAAGCCCGAGGACATGATCCAGGCCGAAGACATAGCCGAGGCAGTCGCTTATCTGTTGCGGCAGCCGTCGCGGATATTCATCCGTGAAATGGAAGTGCGAGTGACAAAGGCCTCATAGTGTGGCTCCCTCGAGCGCAAACTCATCTTCGATTTGACTGAGTACGGCGGCCGTCCCTATAAAAGACGCCGGCGAGATCGATGTGGTCGTACCCAGGTTCGTCAGGATTCAATGGCTTGCCATCATAGTAGAACTGGACTCCATCGACCCACTGACCTTTGTATTCGGGCTGAAGGAGGGTTTTCCTCAAAGTCGTGGTTGTCGACCCACCGCCGTGAGATCCCTGAAAAAAGGACTGAGTCCATGTGCGAAGGGTGTCCGGCTGGCGAAGATCGACTACGGCAATCAGGGACTCTTTCACGGTGTCGATACGAAGGACTTGAACGGGAAAAGAAGCGAAGGTTCGTAGCGAGAGTGTGTCAGCTACCACATGTAGTCTCATGATAAGCGGAAGAGATTCCGGCACATGAAAAGAATATCCGACGTGTTCATGTTCCATGTCGTCAGAGCTATATTCCTTGAAGATGGAGTATCCTGCCGTCGTCGAATACTGGGACGGTGGACCATCGGCGGGAGCAGAACACTGGATCATCACAGAAGAGTTCAGTGCCAACCAACAATTCAATATTGCGACGATCAGCAGTCGTCCCACATCGCTCTCCGTTCATCGGCTAAATGTGCCCCAGCACTGCGCAAAACATACCTCTGATGACCTACTCAAGTGTAGGAGAAATCACATCATATGAAGGTCGCCTTCCTCACCGCCGCCAACATGCTCAAGGGACACCCGAATCTGCGGAGTGATCATTGGGAACATGACTTTGAGTTCGAGCCCATAAGCGCCGCCTGTTCGGATCGCGGGATTACGCTGCAGACGGTTGTTTGGGATGATCCTGCCCTACAAATCCGCGACTTCGATGCATGTGTCATTGGCACTACGTGGGACTATACAGAGAAGGCGGAGGCGTTTTTTGCTGCGCTCGAACGCTTCTCGTCGCAACGGCCACTGCTCAATCCACTCACGGTAGTGAGGTGGAATCTCAGAAAGACGTACTTGAAGGATCTGGCCGCGCTCGGAGTGCCGGTTGTGCCGACTCTCTGGCGTGAACGCGCCGATGCCTCAACGATTGCCTCGGCGTTCGATGAGCTGGGGGTCGATGAGATAGTGGTCAAGCCGGTGATCGGAGCGTCATCGTGGCGGCAGGCGCGTCTCAAGCGTGGCCAGGAACTTCCTCCAGCCGATGAACTCCCACCGGCGGAGACGATGATCCAGCCATTTCTCCCGGCGGTCGTCAGTGAGGGGGAGTACTCATTTCTCTTTTTCGATCGTGAGTTTTCGCACTGCGCGCAGAAACTACCGGAGGCTGGCGACTACCGTGTGCAGGCGATGTACGGCGGGAAAGAGCGAGTCTACCGCCCGACCACGCAGGAATTGGCGCTCGCTGGCAGCGTCCTGGCCGCAATCACTGAGCCATTGTTGTACGCGCGAGTTGACATGCTGAGACAGCCGGATGGCGAACTCGCGTTGATGGAATTGGAGTTAATCGAGCCCTACCTCTACCCCGAGCAGGGGCCCGGAATGGGATCGCTCTTCGCCGATGCGTTGATCAGACTATTGCCGACAGGATTGTAGATGTGTCAATCCCGACGAAGTGCGGGTCAACCTTGATTTCGTATTCTGAAGGACCCATGGGCTGAGTGAGTGCCTGCCTAAGCAGAGTCAGCGCCATTTCCGAGTTCCCCGCGGTAGCAAACACACGTGCTCGTTCGAGGGTCAGCGCACCATTTCCGGGCTCAATGTTCGCTACGCGATTCGCTTGCGTTTCCGCCTCCGCGACGTTTCCCAGATGGGCAAGCGCCTGCGCGAGGGTAATGAGGCAGTAGGGGTTGTCCGGGTCGTTCGCCAGCTGCTTTCTGCACATCATTACCGTCGATTCGAATCGGGCGGCAGCCCGCTCTTTCGCACCATCCAAAGAATCGATAAGCCCCAGGTAGTAGAACGCGAGAAACTCAACCTTTCCCAGTGTGATCAACTCTCCGTATGAAGTGCGTGCTCCCGCATGATCACCGGTGATGAGCAGCGACCAACCGAGATCAAGATGGATATTCACGTCGGTGACGTACTTCAACGCCTTACGGTACTGCTGAATCGCGGCCTCCGTCTGACCCAGTTTCTGATGCACATTCCCTAAGTGCAGGTGAGCTCGTCCGTAGTCGGGAGACATTTCAATGGCGCGCTCAAAGTGATGGCGCGCCTTGTCCCAATCCCGCAGGTCCAGATAGTTCAATCCGAGAAGCAGATAGGTCTCACGATCCATCGGCTTTAGACGGAGTGACTTCATCCCCCAATCAATCGAGTCCTCGTACCGGTGCATTCCTTGGTAGATCCACGCCAGTGTCCGATACGCATCGTGAAAGTCGGGCTTGTGTCGGATCGCCGTCTCAAACGATTCGATGGCCTCGTCGGTGCGGCCATACTCCATCATGATGCGTCCCAATGCCCGATGCGCCTCGGGGAGGTTTGGGTCGATCATCAACGCTGCCTTGGCCATATTCTCCGCCTTACGGAGCCACCGCTGGTCCCGATCGTAGTACATGACATACATCTGCGCGTAGGACTCAGCCAGCCCGGCATTAGCCTGCGCATACTTAGGATCAATCTCCAGCGCGTGATTGAACATGTCGATCGCGAAATTCAGATTCTCCTGTCCGCCGCGACGGTGATAGTCGCGTCCTTTCAGGTAGTAGTCGTAGGCCTCGGCATTGCGAGTCCCCCCGACAATCGCCACCGAGGGAATCGATTCCTCTCCGGTCAAAGCCCCGGCAACCTTTTGCGCGACTTCCTCCTGGAACTGGAAGATGTCGGTTGTTTTTCCGGCGAAGGATTCGGACCACTCCTGTTGGTCGCCGACGAGATTCCGTAGATACAGTCTTATTTTAAGTTGGTCGCCAGCACGAAACAGGCTGCCGGACAAGACGTAGTTGGCCCCCAGATTTCGTCCCCAATCGTCCGACGATCCACCGGCGGCCGGTCGTGCTGACATGACACGCTCATGCGAAAAAACCTTGAATCGTTTGGATCTGCCAAGCGCCGCGCCAATGTCTTCTGCGAATCCTTCGGAGAGAAAAGCGTACTCCGGGTCAGGGCTCTTGTTTTCCAGTGGTAATACCGCCAACGTAGAAGTCTCCGTCACGGGTCTGGTTGCCGGTATGGCCGTCGTCGCGCTGACCATGGCACTGACCCCGGCGGAATTCGATCCAATGAGAGCCCTGACCCGCTGTATATCCGACAACCGTTTGACCGGATCCTTCTGAAGGAGCTCCATAATCAGGCTGACGTGGCCATCAGGGAGTTCGTGGCGGAGCTTGGCTATCGATTCCGGTTCGTCGTTTACAATTGAATAAAGGACAGCCATCTCGTGGAATCCATCAAATGGCCTTTGCCCGGCGGCCATCTCATAGGCGATGACTCCGAGGGAAAACCAATCCGCCCTCCCGTCAACCTCGGAACCTTTGGCCTGCTCGGGTGCCATGTAGGCG
>JBKKDE010000310.1:0-4632 GCA_046708665.1 Candidatus Zixiibacteriota bacterium
GAGATATTCACGCAGGTGTTTCCTATAGAAGACGTCCACCAGAATTTTGAACTCGAGTTTGTCTCCTACACGATCGGGCATCCTCGCTACTCGATCACGGAGTGCAAAGAGCGCAACATGACCTTTGCCGCCCCGCTCAAGGCGACCTTGCGTTTGATCTCCAAGGAAGCGGATACATCGGGCAACAAGAAGGTCAAAGAGGTTCTCGAGCAGGATGTGTTTCTCGGTGAACTACCCCTGATCACACCACGGGGCACGTTCATTATTAACGGCGCTGAGCGCGTTATTGTCAGTCAGTTGCATCGGTCTCCGGGCGTGTTCTTTGACGAGGTCATCCATCCCAACGGCAAGCGTCTGTTCCAGGGGCGCATTATTCCGTTCCGTGGGTCGTGGGTGGAGTTCAATCTCGACATTAATGATGTGCTCTTTGTTCATATCGATTCGCGCCGCAAGATTCCAGTCACAACGTTGCTCCGCGCCCTCGGCATCTCCACCGACGAAGATCTGCTTTCGAAGTTTTATCCAATCGAAACTGTCGAGGGAATCAACCGCAAGTGGGCGAAAGTTCAGGGACGGATCGCTGCGGAGAGCATCATCGATGAATCCACCGGCGAAGTTCTCTTGCAAGCCGGCGACCCGATCGGTGAAGAGCAAATCAAAAAGCTTAAAGAGTATGACTTGGGCGATCTAAAGGTGTTGGACGTCGATCCCCAAACCAATGCCCTCGTCATTCCGAATACACTTAAGAAGGATCCGACAAAGTCGCGTGAGGAAGCTCTGACCAAGATTTACGGTCTGCTGCGTCCCGGCGAACCGCCGTCTATAGAAGCCGCTGAAGGGTTGCTCGAGCGTTTGTTCTTCAACACGAAGCGTTATGACCTCGGCGAAGTCGGTCGCTACATGATCAACGCCCGTCTCGGTCGCGATGTGCCGCTAACGCGCACCGTGCTCGACCCGCAGGATTTTGAAGCGATTGTCCTGTATCTCGTCCGCCTGCGCAACGGCGATGGGTTCGTCGATGACATTGATCATCTCGGCAACCGTCGCGCGCGCTCGGTTGGCGAATTGCTTTCCAATTTGTTCTCTGTTGGGCTGTCGCGGGTCGCGCGCACCATTCGCGAACGCTTGAGCTTGAAGGATACCGAGGCCATCACCCCGCACGACCTGGTGAACGCGCGCACGGTCTCCGCTGTGATCGATACGTTTTTCGGATCGTCGCAGCTGTCGCAGTTCATGGACCAGACCAACCCATTGTCGGAATTGACTCACAAGCGTCGTCTTTCGGCGCTCGGCCCTGGTGGTCTGACACGCGAACGCGCGGCCTTTGAAGTCCGTGACGTGCATCACACGCACTACGGCCGTCTCTGTCCGGTCGAGACTCCTGAAGGTCCGAACATCGGCCTCATTGCGTCGCTGGCGACTTTCGCCCGCATCAACCGCTATGGATTTCTTGAAACACCATACCGCAAGGTTGTCAACGGTCTGGTGACCAATGACATCGCGTTCTTGACGGCCGACGAGGAAGACAAGTATCAGATTGCTCAGGCCAACGAGATGATCGACGAGAAGGGCCGTTTCCATAACGAAATGGTTCGAGCGCGTCAGCGCAGCGACTTCCCGATGGTGAAGCCGCAGGAAGTCGATTACATGGACGTTGCCCCTGAGCAGCTAGTGTCCGTGGCCGCGTCGCTCATTCCGTTCTTGGAGCACGACGACGCCAACCGCGCTCTGATGGGTTCGAACATGCAACGTCAGGCGGTGCCGCTTCTAAAAGCCGAGTCGCCTGTTGTTGGCACGGGAATCGAAGGACGCATCGCTCGCGATGCGGGCGTGGCCATTCTCGCGCTTCATTCAGGTACGGTCGAGGATGTCGATGCCGAGCAAATCGTCGTGCGCCCCGCACGTAAGTCGTCGGCGGGTGAACTCGGATTTGAGGGCCCCGACGTCTATGTCATGCCGAAGTTTGAACGTTCTAACCAGGACACATGCATTCATTACAAGCCACGTGTCAGTCTCGGTCAGAAGATCGAAGCCGGGGATGTGATCGCGGACGGCCCCGCAGTACAAGATGGCGAGCTCGCGCTCGGCGCCAATGTGCTCGTCGCTTTTATGTCCTGGCGCGGATTCAACTTCGAGGACGCTATCATCATTTCCGAGCGTCTGATTCAGACCGACATTTTCACATCGATTCATATTGAGCAATTTGAACTGCAGGTTCGTGACACAAAGCGCGGTTCGGAAGAAATCACCCGCGAAATTCCAAACGTCTCCGAAGAGGTCCTGCTCAATCTCGACGAGCAGGGTGTTGTACGCATCGGGGCCGAAGTCGAATCTGGTGATATTCTGGTTGGCAAAGTCACGCCGAAGGGCGAAACCGAATTGTCGCCGGAAGAACGACTTCTGCGCGCGATCTTCGGCGAAAAGGCCGGAGATGTCAAAGATGCCTCTCTGAAGGCGCCGCCCGGAATGAAGGGCGTCGTGATCAACACGCGTGTCTTTTCACGCAAGGAGCGCACCGAACAGGCGAAAAAGCGCGAGAAGCAGGAAATTACCGGTCTGCGCCGCCGTTTTGGCAAAGAGATCGATGCCATCAAGAAGTTGCGTGATCAGCGATTGGTGGAATTTCTCGATGGGCTTCCGGCGTTGACCATTCGCTCGGCAGAAGATGATTCCGTGGCGATCAAGGCCGGCGTCAAATACAAAGAAGAACTGTTCGCGAGTGTCGATTTCTCCCAGTGCATCGCTCCGGAAGGATGGACCGAGGATTCGCGACTGAACCGCCGGGTCGATAAGCTGCTCCTTGAAGCCGGTGACTTGGTGAACCGTCTCAACGAACAGTTGAACATTGAAATCGAAAAAGTCATACGCGGTGCCGAACTGCCTCCGGGGGTCAAGCAGCTCGTCAAGGTGGCCATTGCCGTCAAGCGCAAGCTTGCAGTCGGTGACAAGATGGCCGGGCGTCATGGTAACAAGGGTGTTGTCGCGCGCATCGTGCCGGTCGAGGATATGCCGTATCTCGAAGACGGCACACCGATCGACATTATCTTAAACCCGCTGGGCGTTCCGTCGCGTATGAACGTCGGTCAGATCCTCGAGACCCATCTTGGATGGGCCGCGTGGAAAATGGGCTTCAAGGTATCGTGCCCTGTGTTCGATGGTGCACGACCGGAAGACATCACCGACGCTCTCGCCAAGGCCGGGCTTCCGACCAGTGGCAAGGCCAGCTTGGTCGATGGAGTAACCGGCGACCATTTCACCGAGGACATCACTGTCGGCATCATCTATATGATGAAGCTGTCGCACTTGGTGGATGATAAGATTCACGCCCGTTCCATTGGCCCGTATTCGCTTGTGACCCAGCAGCCGCTCGGTGGCAAGGCGCAATTTGGTGGCCAGCGTTTCGGCGAAATGGAAGTGTGGGCGCTCGAGGCGTATGGAGCCGCGTACACCTTGCAGGAAATGCTGACGGTGAAGTCAGACGACGTCACCGGACGTTCCCGCATCTATGAAGCAATTGTTAAGGGCGAGAATCCGCCAGAGCCGGGCATTCCCGAGTCGTTCAATGTGCTCGTGAAGGAACTGCAGGCGCTTGGATTGGATATCGAGCTTGTTGAGAAGATTTAAGGGTTGAGCGGCGGGCTGTTGCCCGTTGTTGTCTCCGACCGCGCCATTTTGGCGAACGTGTGACCTTAGAGATTTGCGCCAAGCGTGGCGCTATGATCGTGCAGGAACCTGGGAGGAAATGTGGCGTTCCCGGCAAGAGCACAAAAGAAGCCGTCTGATTTCGCCGCCATTCGTATTCAGTTGGCCTCGCCGGAAACTATCCGGTCGTGGTCCTATGGCGAAGTAACAAAACCGGAGACGATCAACTACCGGTCGTTTAAGCCGGAGCGCGATGGTCTATTCTGCGAGCGCATCTTCGGTCCTGTCAAGGACTGGGAGTGCAACTGCGGAAAGTACAAGCGCATCCGCTTCCGCGGTATCGTCTGCGACCGTTGCGGCGTTGAAGTCACACAGTCCAAGGTGCGACGCGAGCGCATGGGCCACATCGACCTTGCGGTACCTGTCACACACATCTGGTATGTGAAGTCGACTCCGTCCCGCATCGGCTATCTGCTCGATTTGTCAATTCGTGACCTCGAGCGCGTGATCTACTATGAGAACTATATCATGATCGATCCGGGCGATACCCCCATGCAGGAAGGGGAATTGCTCGACGAAGAAAAGCATCAGGAGTTGGTTGCCGCCGGCAACAAATTCGTCGCTGGAATGGGCGCTCCGGCCGTTGAAGCCGTCCTGCAGCGCATCGACATCGAAGAGTTGTCGCTCTCGCTTCGTGCTCAAGTGAAAGTCGAGACCTCGGCACAACGTAAGAAAGACAGTCTCAAGCGTTTACGCGTGATCGAGTCGTTCCGCCAATCCAACAACAAGCCGGCGTGGATGATCCTGAAGACGCTGCCGGTTATTCCTCCCGATCTCCGGCCGCTTGTGCCGCTCGAGGGTGGACGTTTCGCGACTTCGGATTTGAATGACCTCTATCGTCGCGTGATCAATCGTAACAACCGCTTGAAGAAACTGATCGAGATCAAGGCGCCCGATGTCATTCTGCGCAACGAGAAACGCATGTTGCAG
>JBKKDE010000311.1:0-5462 GCA_046708665.1 Candidatus Zixiibacteriota bacterium
GCCCAAGGGCTGACCCGCACATCGGATCTCCTACGCGTCTCAAGCGTTTTCCTTCACCCATTCCTCGTGCAGTATGGGCTTACCAGTCTCAAGGTAGGATTTGAACGAATCCAACGCCCACGACCAGCCCTGCTTCATCTTCTCACGGTCTTTGGCATTCTTCAAGCGCGAGTGTGAAATGCCAACGGCGACCTTTCCGGGTCCAGCGGCGCGAACAGTGAGCTCGACAATAGTGCCAGGGCAATGACGCTTGTTATCACAGGTAAACCGCGCTCGCTTGGGGGCCTCGACTGCGAGGAACTCGCCCATGTCACCATCCGAGTTGCTGTATGAGCCGCCGACACGTACATCGGCCTTGGCTTTTTTGGTAAACCACTTCGCCGTATGCTCGGCTTGTAGAAACGTATCAAATGCCTGCTTGGCCGTGGCCGTTACGGTGCGCTGAACATCAAGTGTGAACCCACCCTCGGCCGGACGTTCGCCGACTTTGCGCCCACGCTGTTTGCGCTCGTATTCGACCGTGATCATCTGCGACCACCAGGCTGTCTGACTCAGCTTTTGCCGCAGATGAGATGCGATATCTTTGTGTGCTTTCTCTTTGGCCCCCCATTTGTCGAGGAGGGAGAACCACTGCTTCAAGGTCTTCCCGGTCTTGTCCTTGACCGCGGCGTCGCTAATATTGGTATCACCCGTGCGCTTTGTCGGCATTGGTTATTCCTCCCGTGCGAGTACGAAGGTCCAATATAATCAAAAAGGGAGTCGCGGGCAAACGCGGTGCTAGTCGTTGCGCCTTCGTTCGGACCATTCTACCTTGACGGCGGAGGGATTTAACTATGACAGCACCACTGAAATTGATGTGCATACTGGCTCATCCCGATGACGAAACTCTCGGGACTGGCGGTACACTCGTCAAATACTCGTCGGAGGGAGTCGAAACGCATGTGATCTGCGCGACACGCGGCGAACGCGGTCGTTTCGGAGATGCACCGCATCCTGGGCATGAAATCGTCGGACAGACCCGCGAACAGGAACTACGCGCGGCGGCGGAAGCGCTCAATGTCCGCGAAGTGAAGTTCCTCGATTATATCGACGGGGATCTCGACAAAGCTGATCCAAACGAAGCGATCATGCGCATTGTTGGCCACTTGCGGCGCGTTCGGCCACAGGTTGTAATCACATTTGGTCCCGAAGGCGGCTACGGACACCCGGATCATGTCGCCATCTCCCAGTTTGCAACCGCGGCGATCGTACGCGCCGCCGATGCGTCGTTTCGGCTAGACAAGACTGAGCCATATGCCGTCTCGAAGCTCTATTACATGGAATGGAATGCGTCTCTCATGAAGGCCTACTTCGAGGCGTTTCGCGAAATCAAGATCATAGTAGATGGCATCGAACGCGGCGCGAACCCCTGGCCCGACTGGGTGATTACGACTGTTCTGGATACGGAAGCACATTGGGAGACAGTCTGGCGCGCGGTGCAGTGCCACAAGACCCAGATTTCGATTTACAAGAAACTCGAACACCTGTCACCCGAAAACCACCGCGCCCTCTGGGGCCGCCAACCGTACTACCGCGTGTTCAGTCTTGTGAATGGCGGACGCAAACCCGAAAGCGATCTATTTGAAGGGCTACGATGAATCACCAGAACGATCGCCCGACACCACTGGATATGACGCACGAGGAATTTCGCGGCGCCGGCCATCGCCTCGTCGACGAAATCGCCGACTTGTTTCAGGGTCTCGCTGACCGTCCGGTTACGGCAGGGAAGAGCCCGCAGGAATTGCGAACACTGATTGATTTCGCCAGGCCGCTACCGGAGAACGGCACGAATGCCTCGCAGCTGCTCGATCACACCGCCCGACTGGTGATGGACAACTCTCTCTACAACGCGCACCCACGATTCTGGGGCTACATCACTGCCGGAGCCGCCCCGATCGGAGTATTGGGCGATCTGCTCGCATCGGCGGTGAACCCCAACGCCGGCGGCTGGGTGCTCGCGCCGATCGCCAGTGAAATTGAGTCGCAAACCGTTAGATGGATTGCAGAACTACTTGGATACCCCAAAGAGTGCGGTGGGCTTCTCGTCAGTGGCGGTAACATGGCCAACTTCGTTGGCTTCGTGGCTGCACGCGCAGCTAAAGGCGATCCGGAGCTGCGTCGGAAGGGGATTGTTCATGGTGACAGCGCCCGCCTGCGCGTGTATGTCTCCGGCGAAACTCATACATGGATTCAAAAGGCAACCGATCTCTTCGGATTCGGCACTGACTGTGTACGCTGGATTCCAACGGACAATGACTACCGCATGGACATCGCGGCGCTCGAATCGCACATCAAAGCCGATCTGAAAAACCACGACAAACCGTTCATGGTGGTCGGGACTGCCGGATCAGTCAGCACGGGCGCAATTGATCCGTTGCGGCACATCCACGACATCTGTCAGAAGTACGACCTCTGGTTTCATGTTGACGGTGCCTTTGGCGGATTTGCGGCTTGCGTGCCGGAAGTGCATGATGATATTCGTGGATTGGCGCTCGCCGATTCGGTCGCTGTCGATCCGCACAAGTGGCTGTATGCGCCCCTTGAAGCGGGCTGCGCCTTGGTGCGTAATCCCGAATGTCTTCTGAACGCATTCTCGTACCGTCCGAAGTATTACCACCTCGGCGACGACGGCATCAACTTTGTCGAGTATGGCCCGCAGAACTCGCGTGGGTTTCGTGCGCTCAAAGTCTGGCTGCAACTGCAGCAGGCAGGACGCTCAGGATATGTGCAGATGATCCATGAAGACATTGAATTGTCCAAACACGCTCACAGTCTCATCGGGAAGCACCCCGAACTCGAAGCCGCAACTCAGGGGCTGTCCATTTCGACGTTTCGTTTCATTCCAACTGATTTGCGTGCCTCGGTCGGGGATGAGAAGACGGAAAAGTATCTCAACGAACTGAATACGGAACTCTTAACCGAGATCGAAAGACGGGGAGAGGTGTTTCTTTCTCCGGCTGTGTTACATGATCGCTATCACTTGCGCATGTGCATCGTCAATTTTCGCACCACACGCGCCGACGTCGAAGCGCTGCCGGCGATTGTCGCACGCACTGGGCGCGAAGTGGATGCGCGCCTGCGGTAGCTCCGTCTCAACGACTGCCAAACAAACGGCCCCGCCATCTCGCGATGACGGGGCCGGGAATGTGCCTCGGGAGAATACCGCTACTGACTTCCACCCTGACCCGGAGGGGTCGTCTCAACGGGCTTCTCGAGTTCCGCGATCTGCTCCTTGGCGAACTCGACATCCTCGCCTTCGGGCCACTTCTTCAGATACTCTTTAAATGCAGCAATCGCTTCGTCCTTCTTGCCGCCCTTGGAAGAATAGTAGGCAACATAGATCCACGCCTCTGATGCTTTCTCTCCTGTCGGCCAGCGATTGTAACAGTCTTTGGCATGCGCTACTGCAGCGTCCCAATTCTCTTTCTTACGGGCCGCCCAGGCGCGGTCTAGCAACGCATCATCGGCCTCGCCGCTTTTGTTCTCGGGATCGAGCTTGACGACAGTCGCGAATCGGGTGTCGGCTTCTTCGATACGGTTCCACGACATGAGACGTCCGCCGAGTTTGTAGAGAAACGCCGGGTCGGAGGACTTGTCCTTCTCTTCGGCCAGCATCGAACCCAATGTCCCGATGCCTTTTTGGTAGTCGTCGACAGTCGCGACAAATTCCGTGGTGCGGATGAAGCCCATCGTACGGTCCACCTGCTCGCCCCGCGGATTGTAAACGAGGACAGTCGGCGTGCCTACGATGTTGAATGTTTTACGGAGGTCGGGAGTTTTCCCGAGGTCGGTCTTGGCGAGAACATAGTTGTTCTTCTTTGCCCAAGCTTGGAAGTTTGGATCAGCCCACGTGGACTCTGCCAGAGTCCGGCATGATCCTCAGCCATAACCATAGAAGTCGACCAGCACCGGACGGCCTTCTTTGGCGCCCAGCACGATCGCTTCCTCCACATTTGTGCTCCACATCTCGTGGCCGTTGAAAGACTCGTCCCAGCGGGGACCGTCGTCTTTCTTTGCTTCTTCGGCACGCGATACGGATGCACCGAAAACCACAATCCCCAACGCGAGGGCTGCAGTCCCCGTGATCCACTTGCGTGTGTTCATCACGTACTCCTTGTGATAATGATATTGCGTGATGCGTTAACTGTTCGTCTGTCGATCGTCTATGAGTCCCCGTTGCGCAAAAAACACAAATTGTGTCGTGAATGCCCAAGAAATTTGTGTCTCGGACCCCGAAAACTGCCTCAGAGGCGCAACATGCGACGGCCCCGCAGGCTCACTTCCTGCGGGGCCATTCACATGGCTACTGCTTACTTGCTGGCGATCTGGACTTCGACCGACCTGGTCAGCTCAACCGAAAACTGCTGACCCGCGGGCAGTACCAACTGCGGGCCCTTGGTCGCTATTGCAATTGCGCCTCCGGCCACACCGCCTGCCACCGCTCCGGTCGCGGCGCCCTTCGCTTTGTCCTTGCTTGTCAATGCGCCAATGATGCCGCCGATGACCGCGCCGCCGGCGACTTTCTCTTCGTCCGAAATCTTGTCACCCTTGCCGATGAGCACCAATGGCTCAGTGCCGATCGCGTGTGTCTTGCCAGACGCGTCGACGATCTGTTCAAACGCCAAGGTCATTTCGGCCTTGCCTGCAGTACGATGCGGTTCTTCCACGTGCGTCAGAGTGCCGGTCACTTTCGAGCCGGCCGGGAATACAGTTTTCTGATCGACCACGACTGCCTGTGTGGTACGCGCGGTAAACCCGTCGCCCGACTTGTTGGTCTCGGTGCTGAGGGTCTGATCAAGTGCCACCGTCAGGGTCGAACCCGATGGAACCTGCACCCGAATATTCGGCTTCGGTGCGGGCTTGTTAGCCGTCCCCGAACCCGATCCCGAACCGGTCTTACCCGTACTTCCTGCATCAGTAGTCTCTGAAGCCGTTGAGCATCCCATGAGCGCGATTGTCGCGCATGTCACGAGGGCCAATGCATAACGTGACTTCTGCATCATAGCAATCCTCCTTGTGTTAAAGGTCGTGCGTATAGGTGCGTACTGAACCTGACTAAACATTCTACATCCAACGAGGGGGTTTGTGCCAGAGGAAATTGTGCAATGGTGTATGTGCCTATCAGGCAGTCAGTAACGGCGAGAAGTTGAAGTAGTGAATCTGGCGTATTTCTGACCATTCCGTTTCGTTCGTCATCCCCGAGGCTCTAATCGGGGATCCAGCTCTTCACCGCGCATGGATTCCCGCTTAAGACCGCGGGAATGACGATCTGGGTGAACCGTCATTCCAGGTCTCACGGCTCTATGTGAGACCTGGAATCTTTGTTTACCCGTCGCGACAACAAAGATTCCCGAAGGCCCCGCGAAGAGAAAGAGCGCGGGGCCTTCGGGAATGACGGCTTTCTTAACCTCTCCCTTTAAGGG
>JBKKDE010000312.1:0-8622 GCA_046708665.1 Candidatus Zixiibacteriota bacterium
GAATGGATCCTGGCCGGCCATGCGTCGGTCATCCGCCAATGGAGCGGTGGGCGAATTGGAGTCTACTTGTCCCATGATGATGACCTGGCGTTCTGGCCACACCCCATCAGAATTGTCCAAAGGAGCGATTTCGCGTTGAGCACCTGTTGGCGCTTTTGCCGAGATGGTCGGCTGTGATTCTGGCAATGCCCCGAGACGGTATCTATCTGACGTAACAATTCCAGGGACGGACTTCTTGACAGCTTGGCCCGAGGGGTGCGCCACTGGCAGTGCACCAATGTCCCCAACTTCAGCTTCGTCGTTTGTGACCCGGTTGTCGGAGGCATCGACCATGGCCTGCGTTGCACCCGCCGAAGATCCGCTGGGTGAAGACAGGGCAGCGATTCTCTCTGGAACGCGTGCGACATTGATCGCGTCAAGACTGGGCGCGGTCGTGGAGCGCTGGCTGGCAACTACGGCAAGTAAGGCGACGGCCATAGTCGGAGCCCAGACACGTCCGACCAAGCGACGCCATGCGGGCGCGCCCGGAATAAGTTGGATTACGCGGTCGGTCGGATGATCGAGCCGAATCGCGATGCGTTGCGCCATGGCATCCCAATAAGCCTCGTCGGGATCGGGGGTGACGCTTGCTCCGACCGAACGGTCGAGAAGACGTACCCGTTCAATCAATGCCCGACAATCCGGACATGCTGCCGCGTGCTCCACAGCGCCTGCCGGGAGATTGCCAGCACCCTCTTGCCAGACCCATTTTTCAAGACTGCGACAGTTCACTTCGGTAGCCCTTTCTCCGGTACGGTGTCCCGCCGTACCACTTTCCTGACCCTATTACAATCGGCTCGCAAACTTATTCCCGTAGATCATCGATCATATCTCCGAGAGAATCTTTAAGTCGTTGTCGCGCACGGGCTAAACGTGACATAACCGTCCCCATGGAAACGCCCAAGACCTTTGAAATGTGATCATAACTCATCTCGTCCTTAAGCCGTAACAGTATGATAGTTCTATAGATAGGAGGAAGATCATCGATCGCCTTTTCGAGACGCTCCAAAACACGCCGGCGGCGAAATCCTGCATCGGGTTGGGAGGATTCGCGCTCAAAATCGGTTGGATCGGGAGTATTTTCTTGGGCCCATTGAGTCCTGAACTGCTGCTTACGGATGATATTGAGTGCCACATTAATGGTACTGCGGCACAACCACGCTCCAAGCGGGCGATCAGGATCGACACGATCGAGGGCTTGGTACGTCCTCACAAAAACATCCTGAGTCACCTCGTCGGCGAGGTCATGTGTTCGCACGACATGGAAGGCCCATCGATACACTTGTTTCTGGTAAATCCGTACCAAGGCGTCGTACGCGCGCCGATCTCCCGCTTGAGCAAGACGGATGACTTCCGGCTCGGCAAGATTTGAGTAGTCGTGAACGCCGCCGGTGGTCATGATTATGATGTTACTCTGATGGGCTAATCGCGGAAGCGCGGTGACTCGAGGTCCAGAATCGGTTTGGCCAAATGCTTCCGGCCATGTGACACACGCCAGACGAACAATTCCCATGCCAGGTCTGGTGCAAGCATAGATGTCTTGATTGCCCAATCGGTTTCAAACGCCGCCGAGACTGCGCCTGTCAGTCCCTCGTAGCCAAACCCCGCCGCCTGGGAACGTAATTTTCCAACCACGAACGGGTGAATGTGTAGGAGCTGTCCGACCTGCTCATTGGTCTTACCGTCATGCTCCAACATTTGCAAGTAACGAACGCACTGCCCGTGAATGAGCGACAGCCAAAACGAGATTTCGGAGTTGGTTCGGGACGAAGCCAGCAGCGAACGGCCGATCGAGATGGCGCGCGAAAAGTCATTGCCCGACGCCGCCTCGAGGAGCTGAAAAACATCATACTCTCCCTCGCCGGCCATGACGAGCTCGATATCGGCAACTTCGATGCGCCGTTTGCGCCCAATGTAGAGAACGGCTCTCTCTATAGTTTGCCGTGCGCCGAACAAGTCGGCGCCGTGAACACTGGCGACCAATTCAACAGCCGCCGGAGAAAGAGTTGCCTCGAATCCGCTGGCGATGCGTTGCACCCAGCCACCGAGTTTTTCCGGATAAATCTTGGGGAATAGTTCGACCGGCCCGAGCGACGAGAGGGCTTTGTACTCGGCCTTGCGTTTGTCCATTCCTTCGGATGTGAGCAGCCACTTTGTCGACGCTGGTGACTGCTTGTGGATGCGCAGGAATTCGTCCAACTTCTTGCCGTTCAACTTCTCGACGTCTTTGATGAGGATTGGTTGAATGGTCTCGAACATCGGCATCGTCGCGCCGGCGCCGAGGAGGAGATTGAAGTCGATGTGAGGGGCGCTGAAGGTCTCAGGGCGCGACGCTCCGCCCGATGACAATTTCCAGCCGTTCTTCCAATCTTCGGCTGCATCCCAGAGGACATAGGGATTATCGGCCACCAACAGGTAGTAAGGGCCAAATTTTCGTTGGGCGCGATCTTCGGAGAAACCCATAGCGATGTCGTGTGGCGGATCGGGCACCCGTTCCCGAACCACTGCAACATACGCCACCGGAAGGGTACAGTCCAAGACTTATGGCAACTTGCTGCAGGACTTACAGAATAAGTGAGTGCGGGCCGGCGGGATTGTCGGCGGGGGAAATCCAGCCAATCGAGTACGGAATGCGCCTCTTCATGATTAAAGCGACCGCACACAAGTTTTCCACTTCCTTGCGGCAGCGCAGTCGCTGATTCACCTGATGGACAAGAGTGGGCGAATCACCCAGAACTTCAAGCACTTTGTCTTCGAACACTTTCGGGTTGATATCAACGAATTCAAGAAGCGCCAACAAGCTGGCGTATTCAAGTTCTGGCGCAGTTCCGTGGTGACGCGCACGGAATGTGATTTTCAATTCCGGAATCACGAAGGAGACATAGCCGGAACCAGCTTCATCGGGTGGGCCTGATTTTTCAGACGAGAAGTAGCATCGCATTGTCTCTCCGGTAGGTGCGGTGGCGCCCCAGGGGAGTCCGTTGCAAAGCGAGTGCCATCGGCAAAGAAGGTCGGACGAACTGTTGTGCGCGAAGCGTTTGCCCGTTGGAACTGGACTTCAGGCCGAAAATCTCGGCTCGGTTCTCGCCCGGGTGTGCAGGCATTTGCAACGAATCTGCCCGAGAAGAACGCGCGTCAGACTTTTTCGAAGGGGTCAAAAAGCTTGCGGTGCTCAAGCATGGCGTAGCGGTCTGTCATTCCCGCGATGTAGTCACACACAACTTCGCGAATGTGAGCAGGAGTCGCGCCGTCCGCACCTTCGATCCTGGCAAGGTACTGCGGAGCCAACTGGCGTGGCTCTGACACGTAGGCATCGAATAGCGCGTGAACCATACGTTCGGCTTTGAGCTTCATGCGCACCAGGCGGTAGTGACGGTACATGCGTTCATAGAGGAACTGCTTGAACGGGTTGATCTTTTCCTGAAAGTCGGGCGAGAACTTCATGAAGATGAGTTTGGATGCGCGCACATCCTCGAGTGAGTCGATCTTTTCCCTCTCGAGAAGGTGGTGCGCATGATCGACAACGTCGGTGACTTGACGGTTGATCAGCAGACGAACTATATGATGGCGACGTAGGCGTCGGTCGATGTCAGGATGTGAGCGACGGGATTCGTCGTGCAAATCAATCCAAAGCGGAACACCCGCGAGGTCATCCCAGGAGAACATGTCGGCGCGGAGTCCATCGTCGAGGTCATGCGAGTTGTAAGCAATCTCGTCGGCAAAATTGACCAATTGGGCTTCGAGAGTCGGCTTCCATTCGGGATGAAACTCCATCATCTCCGGTTCAGGCCGGTCGTAGATTGTCTCGTGCTTGACTATCCCCTCGCGCACTTCGAACGACAAATTCAGACCGTTGTAATCGGGATAGCGTTCCTCCAGAACATCCACCACGCGGAGGGACTGACGGTTGTGCGAGAATCCGCTGTCCTGTTCCATCTTTGCTGCGAGTGCGTCTTCCCCGGCGTGCCCGAACGGTGTATGGCCGAGATCGTGGGCCAGCGCGACAGCTTCGGCCAAGTCTTCATTAAGCCCCATGGCTCGCGCGACAGAGCGAGCAATCTGAGCAACCTCGATGGTGTGCGTAAGACGAGTGCGGTAGTTGTCGCCTTCGTGGTTGACGAATACCTGCGTCTTGTACTCCAGACGCCGGAATGCCGCAGAGTGGATGATGCGCTCACGGTCGCGTTGGAATTCTGTGCGATAGGGATGGCGTGACTCGGGATGCACGCGTCCCAACGACTTCCCGCTCTTCGCGGCGTATGGGGCGAGAATCTGCTCTTCGAGTTCTACAAGGTTGCGGCGTGTCATGGGATCGGGAAGATAAGGACTCGATGGCTTTGAATCGACGGGATTTCCAGGTTAGCGACTCCAACTCAATCCAAAGGAGTGCGTCGCCCCGAGATCGGAATGGCCCTCGTAGGCATACACCAGCGATATGACGCGATAGAGCGCTCGACCACCGAGAGTGTAGCGCACGGGATCGAATCGCAGTCCGGCGAGGAAGTCGAGGTTTTGAGTGAGGTTTAGGATTTGTCCGAGCGCGAAACGGTGTTCGCCCTGACGCTCGCGTGTCCAGATGACCCCGAGTGACACTTCGGCCGGGGATGTCCAGGCGAGCGACGCTTCGTACACGGGGTCAATGTCAAGATCATCGTAGATTTTGTCCGCCGTCAGTCGACGCACTGCCGCAGTGATCAGAATTGGGGCTACAGGACGGGATGCCGCTGAAATTGCCAGCTCGGCGCCGGCGTAGCGCGATTGGTCCTCGCCATATTCGGCGCTGCGATACAGTAGGGCCGCACCAATTGTGACGTCGGGCCGAACCTGAAACGAGGACGCTCCGGACACCGTGTATTCCTGATACAATCCTGCTTCACCGAATCGTGAAATCGAAAACGCGCCGCCGAGTCGTTTGTACTTTTGCGACACATGCGCGGCGAACTCTTCCAACTCTTGCAATCCGAATAGTTGACGGTAGGATAGCTCCGCCGAGGTATGCGGAGTGGCAAATCCGATCAGTGAAGGATGCGACGTTGCGATCGACGGTGATTCGGGGATGAGTGCCACCACTCCACCGACACTCTGACTCAGAGCTGAGCCGAACTCGTATTCCTGCGCCCAGAGCTTCGGAGCCCCGAGGACAGCCATTATTACCATTGCGGAGGTCAGCGTCTTCATGGCGCGATGACAACCACCATCTTCTTCATTGATCCCGCTGGCTCGGAGCGGGCGAACAGAACATAGGGCCCCGGGCGCAAGTTATATCCGTCATCGTCCGTACCATTCCAATCGACAAACCCGGTCGCGCTCGGTGTATCGTCGACGATTGTGCGCACGAGTCGCCCGGCGCGATCGTAGATCTTCAGCGTGAGACTCTCCCCGATCTCCAGACGATAGTCGATGCGCGCTTGCTGGCCGGCGGAACGGAACACTGGATTGGGAGAGACATCGACCTGGAGTGTCCCGGCTGATGCAGCGTTGACGGAGTTGTAGCGGCCCGGAGTCGCGCCGGATGGATCGACGCAGCGGGTCCACTCTGATGGGACGGAAAACGTCGACGAGAATGCGAGACGTTCACTGGAGACATTGTCGCCATGCCCAGAGGCATACGACAGAGAATCGACTATTTCTCCAGCGGCTCCGCGGATGCGAATCTTGTCACCGCTATTGTTCAATTCTCGCCAAACTGTCAATTGGCGCAGTTCGCCGTCGAACGCTGGATAGAAACCGACGAAACGTTGGCGGTCGGCGCAGAGTACGAGGAAATCACCGGGAGCTAGGTAATCAACCAAAGTCGCAGGGATGGGTGACAAGGAGCTGGAGTCGCCAACGGAAAATCCGGCCATCGCCACTTCCACTGTCGAGGCGTTGTAAATCTCGATCCACTCGCCTGGTCCCAGGGCATCTGGATCCGACAAGTACTCGGTCACTATTACTGACGGAAATGGGCTCGCCGCCCAGATCTGATCACTCGCATAATTATTGTTTCCAAAGTCGTCTTCGTCCAACAAGTAGTCGAAAGAGTTGAGCCCGATGCGTGGAGTCTGGATTTCGAATGGAATCTCTACGCGCTCACCTGACGCGATAGTTGATGCGTGAGTCAAGCGGTGAACTTCGCCCAAACCTGTCACGATCACGGAGACAAACACGTCGTTGGCCGGACCAAACCCGAGATTCGAAATGTACGCTGTCCCTCGGACCGGCCCAGGCCATACCACCCGATCGGTTTCAAGAACGACTGAGTCGATGCTGACATCCACTGCATAGCGACGGATTGAGTTCGGCATGCCGGGCGTTGCCCCCCAGAAATCAATCGATTCTCCCCAATCACGCGGGTCTGCAAAGTCCGCGATAAGCTCGCGCCTTTCTATGGATCGGTTCTGTGTTTGGAGTCCGGTAAATGATATGGAATCGATAATCTCATCTCCAGACCCGATGACACGAAGTCTGTCTCCGCTATCGTTTAGTATGAACCAATTCCCAAGTGATCGGACCTGCCCATTGAAATTGGTGAAATGGCCGCGAAACCGGTTCTCGTCTTGAGCGATGACCAGAAATGTCCCCGGCGCCATTTCCAACGACGGAGGCGGTATTGTGCTAAGCCCGGCGCTGTCGCCGATGCGCACTCCTTGCAGTGAAAGCGTGATTCCCGACGGGTTGTAGAGCTCAATCCACTCGCCAGGACCGGATGACGATGGAGCAGCCATATATTCAGAAATTATTATCAGTGGTTTGGAGAATAAGACTGTTGTCACGTTTGCTGAAGTCGAAATCGTCGCACCAGACTCGTCGCGAAGTGCAACATGAACTCGGTGGATCCCCGGTGCGGCACTGCTCCAGATCACTTCAATGACCGCAGACTCGTCTTCGCCTGTTGCGGGGATGACGGACTCTCCGATCTCCGACAAACTGGCACCCGGCGCAGAGAAATCGAGATCACGAGAGGCGAGGATTGACCAGCCACTTGCGGGTCCGAATGAACTGTTCGATACGGCGGCGAAAATTCGGATCGTGTCGCCCCAAGCAGGAGCAGAGGGGGCCAGCCATACCGAATCCAAGATTAGCGATCCCGGATCACCTCGCATCACAGAGTTCGGGCGACCAGGAGTGGCACCGGCATCGTCTTCACATTCTGCCCAATCTCCCTGAGCAGCGAATTTGACGGAGAGCTCGACGCGTTCGGCTGAGTGATTGTCCGGATACGTGGTACGAAAGCTCAGTGAGTCAATGATCTCGCCGGACGGTCCAATCAAGCGAATGCCATCGCCAGTATTATTTAGAGCGCGCCAACCGGGAACTTGTATGACCGAACCTGCGAACGCGGGATAGAAGGCGCGGAACGCAGCTTGATTCTCGACAAGCAGGATGAATTCACCAGCGGGAACTTCGCCTGCGGCAGCTGGAATCAATTCTGTGTTTAGTGAATCTCCGACTCGAAGCTGCAGCAGGTTGATAGTGGTTGCGGAGACGTTCGCGACCTCGATCCACTCTTCCGGTCCTCCGGGATCTGGGTTTGCCAGGTACTCGGAGATTATCATATATGGCTTGTCAAACCGCGAGGTCAACTGAAGTGAGTATGAATTGTTGGACGTGTCCGCATCAGAACTCACTCGAATGAGGAGGTCAGTGACACCCGGCCGCGGATCCGCCCAAGTCATGACCACTGTAGTCTCGCCACCTTCCGGTATCGCATCGAAGTTTGCGGAGTTGATCGGTTGAGGAAGTTGTCCCGTCCTTAATAATTCGACTGTGCCACCCGCCACCTCTCCAAATCCGAGATTTATGATCCGTACTGCAAATTGCACAGGTTGGCCCGAGACGGGATTGGCCGGGCCAACGACCACGGTGTCGAGGGCCAATTCGCCACGCGGGGGAAATACAGAATTCTCTGTGCCTGGGGTCGACCCCGATGGCGCTCTGCACGTGGCAAAGTTTGCCGGGGCGTCGTTCGGGCCAGGACGGATTCGTTCGATCGAAACTCCATCACCCGAATCTGACTGCCAGAGAATCATCGATGTATCGCCCATCGGAGAGACTAGTCGGATTGTGTCGCTGGAATTGCGTAGTGACATCTGCGACACGGCCACAATCGGATAACTCTCTGAGGCATGATCCCCCCACACACCTGACGCGTTGCCCCACCGTTCTTCGAAGCTGGAAGCTCCGGTCGCCTTGCGCGCAAGGACCGCGTATCCACCAGCTTGAATGAAGATGTTGGTATCCAACAAGACGGTCTGGCCGCCGTCGATGTACTTGTAAACAGCGAGTGAGATGGCTTGACCCGTATCGGGCCAGTTAAGGATTTCGACCCATTCGAGAGTTGTGGTGGCGCCGGGTTCGTTGGCCAGAGCTTCGTTGAGGATGAGCGCTGCGTGTGCACGGGAGTGTGAGGCGCACAACACAAGAGCGCTGTACAGGAAGACGATAGTAATCCGTCGCATCATGCTATTTTACGAATCCCCTCACCCGAAATTCAACGAGATCATCTCTTCCAGTTTCCTCATAGTTCTTCCAGACCATGGCCATTTCGACTCGGGTACCCTGAATTGGCAGTACGGTTTCGCTCAGATAGAGGTACCAGTA
>JBKKDE010000313.1:0-2641 GCA_046708665.1 Candidatus Zixiibacteriota bacterium
GATGCGGACGCCACGATCCCAACTTTGTCTGCGGTGAACGTGCCATTGAACGCGACGTTTACGGACAACCTGAATGGGACGGGATCGTTCACCTTCAATCCGAGCTTTGTGCAGTCGGGTGTCTATAACGTCACGTTCATTGCCTCGGATGGATCGCTGGCCGACAGTGAGGTTGTGGCGATAACGGTGAATAACGTCAATCAGTCGCCGGTACTCGCTTTCATAGGCAATCGCAACATTCCGGAGGGGCAGACGCTCAGCTTCCGTGTCAGCGCTGCGGATATGGACGGCACGATTCCCTCGCTCACTGCGATTAGTCTACCAGCAAACGCGACCTTTACCGACTCGCTTAATGGAGCTGGCTCAATCGTCTTTGCCACTTCATTCACGCAGGGCGGCAATGCCTACCAGGTGACATTCATTGCGTCCGATGGCACGGCCGCCGACAGCGAACTGGTCTTCATCACGGTGATTGATCAGGGGAACCAGCCGCCGGTCTTTGACAGCGTTCCGCCGGACACCGTCAACGAGGGTGACACGCTTATCATGCGCATACAGGCCGTTGACCCGGAGGGCGGGGGATTGTTGCTGGGCACGTTGAATAATGTCGACAACGTGACCTTCGTCGATTCGGGCAATGGCATCGGTTCAGTGACCTTTCTGCCGAGTTACACGCAGGACGGCGTCGACACAATCAAACTGATAGCCGTTGATTTTGGCTCTCCCATGGCGTCTGCCACTCTCGAGATCGTTGTGACCGTTCTTGAAAAAAACATTCCGCCTAACCTGTACTCGATTGGCAATCGCACTGTTATCGCTGGCGACTCGCTGAAAATCCGGCTGGTTGCGACAGATTCGACGGCGCCCGCCGGCAACCAGTTGTATATGGCGGCGATCAATCTCCCGGCCAACGCCACCTTCTCGGACTCGGGTGGGGGTATCGCACGGTTCAAGTTCAAGCCGACGTTTGCGCAAGTTGGGCAATACAACGTGACATTCCTGGTCACAGACAATGGTTCACCATCGCTGGCTGATCTTGAGACCATTACGATCACAGTGCAAAACACCAATCAGCCGCCGGTGTTGGCACCTATCGGAGCGAAGGCCTTTGATGAGGGAGATACTCTCTCGTTCCGGGTCTCAGCGACCGACCCCGATGGCATCATACCGATCCTGAGCGTGACAACGGCGCTGCCTCTAAACGCCGTGTTTGTAGATTCCGGAAACGGCGCAGGTTCATTCCGCTTCACGCCGACGTTTCTGCAAGCAGGACTCTATCAATTGAACTTCCGTGCGAGTGATGGCCTCTTGCTCGACAACGAAAACGTCATCATCCAGGTTCGTGAGGCGGGCAATCAGCCGCCCGCGTTGTCGACACTCCCGGATACTGCAGCAGTTGTTGAAGGGACCCAGATACTGATCCTGATGTCGGCTACCGATCCGGAAGGGCAGGCGATCACCTTTGCAATGACACCGGCTGTCAACAACGCTGTCCTCGAAGATTCGGCAAACGGACGTGCACTATTCCGTATGACTCCGGACTTCTGTCAGGACTCGATATACGACCTGAAGTTTATCGCGACTGATGCGCTTGGCGCCAAAGATACTGCATTCGTGGCCCTGATCGTCATCGATGCCGGCAACCAGACACCAGTTGTCGCCAATCCCGGGCCGCAGACTGTGATCGAGACACAGATTCTGACTCTCAATGTGTCCGCGACCGATCCGGATTGCACCATACCGACTCTAACAGCTCGTCCACTCCCGCCGAATTCATCATTCACCGACGATGGCGACGGCACCGGAACCTTGAGCGTTGCACCCAACTACTCCAATGCCGGGCTGTACAATGTCTACATAGTCGCATTTGATTCTCAGAATGGCTCGATTCGTGATAGCGTACTCGTCCCCCTGACAGTCGCCGACTTCACACGATCGCCGCAGTTCGACGGCTCGTCGACGAACGGTTTGGCGGTTACGATGCAGTTGGGGCAGTCTGTCTCGATTTGGTATCATGCCTTCGACGAAGACGGTCCGATTCCGGAGATGTCTGCGATCAATCTGCGACCAAATATGACATGGGCAGATTCGGGCAACGGATTCGTTTGGCTGCACTACAGCCCGACATTCTCTGACGCTCCCGGATCGTTCCTGATCACGTTTGTAGCTACGGACGGTGTCTACGACACAGTCACGACGACCGTGCAACAAGGATTCAACGTCGGATTCTCGAATGCACCGCCTGTGTTAGCCACTATCGGTTCACGGACGGTTCTTGAGGGGGACTCGCTCGTATTCGTCACCTCCGCGAGCGACCCGAATGGGACGACCCCCGTGATGTCTGCCCAGAATCTTCCGCCGGGCGCCACGTTTACCAACTTGGGCGGCGGCAACGGACGATTCCGCTGGCTGACGACCTTCACGCAAGCTGGCAACTACTACCCGCTGTTCCGGGCGCAGGATGCTACCACGATCGACACCGAACGTGTCCACATTCAGGTCATTGAGGCCGGGAATCGGATTCCGACGTTCATCACTGCGTTCCCAACCGACACGGTCATCATGTCGCAGTACTCGATTGATACCTTTGGAGTCCGCGCGACCGACCTCGACAATCCGCTCTTAACATTGTCGGTGCTGA
>JBKKDE010000314.1:0-2870 GCA_046708665.1 Candidatus Zixiibacteriota bacterium
CAACAGGAGTCCTGAGAAGAGCATTGACTCAGAGTGGAAATAGCCGCCGACATAGGCCCCTCCCCGGCAAACACCCTCGACGAAGTACCCGTGTGTCGCGAGGTGAATGACTCGGTGGCTTGGTGCCACATGCTTCATGATTTCTTCGGTTGCTCTCGCACCGTCAAATTTTCGGACCGGCCCACTGGCTGCCCTCTGCCAGTCCTGTGTGATCCGCTCAATCTCAGGTCGAGTATTCGGAAGTCGCTCCAGTTTCAAACTGTTAAGTTGTTCGCACGATGGCCTAATATTCCGCACAGCGTACGTTTGCTGAGCCAATCCCGCGCCCCACTCGGGATCCTCCGTGACCGCGGTCAGACGTGCATTGATCGAGGCATCGTAGTCGGGATCGAAGAGTGCGAACAATCCGTGCCCCGACGTCGCCGGAGCGTTGTACCTCAAGAGTTCGCGGGCTGAGGAGATGTATTGAAACGCATGCTTCTCCGCCAGCCACGTTCCATCTCCTACTGGCAGACCTGCCAAGGAGATTTGCGACATCACAAAATCAGTTGCAACAATGACGAGATTGTCATCTCCAACAAGATCGGCGATGGGCGCCCACATGCGCTCATAGAAATTCCGTGAATGCTCGTTGAAGGAATTCCAATCAGCTTCAGTCCACGCGCTCGACTCGGAGCGTTTCTGAAGTATATCCATGTATGACTGGGCGGTCGGCATTAGCAACTCATTCAGGCTGCCGAGATTCATGTGGCCGCGGATTCCATTTCGGTCGAGTATAACTGCGGCGAAGTATGTTCCCTCCTTATTTACGGTATCCGGCGCCTCGTGGTGATACCCGTAGTACTCGACCAGGCATGCACCCTCTGGAATTCGGGCAAAGATGTCCTCAAGATTGACGATGGCATCCAAGTTCTGGTCCGAGGTGAGATCATCCGACTCTGCAATAATGGAAAAGATTTCCAATTCGCGGCGGCTGAGACTGTCGATCAAGTGCTTGGTGGTCGGGTCTGGAGAGTAGGAATCTGTAAACTGGAGCGCAGACTTTTCCGATTGAATAGTTCTAATCTCATCATAAAGCTCACGAATGCGAGGATCGGTGGAGCGTTCCAGCGTTCGGCGTCGCCGGAACAGGTTCTCATTGACAATCCCCTTGTTGGAGATGGCAATTTCAGCGAGCATTCGAGATTGCTCAGGCGTAACGCTCGGGGCGTCGAAGTAGTACGCCGGATAGCCGGACACGCCGTAGTATGTTCCAGCCGAGTAAATGGCCGATGTCCGGTCTTCAAGATGCGAACTGTTCGCCACGTAGTTCTCGAGTCGATTCACCGCGACTATGTGCGCGAGTCGCATGGCATCGTCAAATCGCTCCAGATAACGGTAGGAAAACGACTGCATTGCCAGTACAGCGTCCAGGTACGGCTGTTCCTCGCCGAGCAGTGGTGTCAGTATTGCGGACGAGCGAGCAAGATGTGAAAGTGCCTTCTCCTGTTGGTTATTCAGAGTGTATGCCCGGCCAAGTGTGTACTCCACCAGTCCAGTTTCGATGTGCTTTTCCCCAAAGATGGCCAGAGCAATCATGAGTGCGCTGTCGGCGTTAACGATTGCACTGTCCTGTTTGTAGAGATTGCAGTTCAACATTGCGCGGTGATTGTAAATGAAGGCGCGGACAGGGTGGTACACACCGTAGGCCGCTTCGGCGATGGATTGCGCGCGGAGGTAGTATGCCAGTGCGGAGTCGTAATGCCCGTTGCCACGCAGGTTGAATCCTAACATGACATTGCAGAGGGCCAATTCCTCCGGAGTCGACGAGCTATTGGAAGCATGAATCTCTATCGCCCGGCGCGCGTAGTCTTCGCCTTCATCAAAGCGGCGCCCGGCCCGACACACCTCTGCGAGCCCGCGCAGTACCTCAGCCACAATCGCGTGATTCAGGCCGCCCGTGCGCTCCGCCATCGACAAGGCCCGCAAGGATAGACGCTCCGACTATCCATAACGCCCCCGTAGGAATTCAACCCGCCCGAGACCGTGCAACGCCCGTGCAACTGTCAGATTCTCCGCACCCAGCGCAGTCGTTGCCAATAGAAGGGCACGGTCGTATTCCTCCTGTGCGGCATCGAAACGGCAGAGCCGGATGCGCACACCCGCAAGATCTAGATAAGTGTTGATGAGTTGTTCCGGCGACTTGGGTCTGAGTTCCAGCAACTCGACCGCATCCACGTAGAGCGACTCGGCGGCTGAGTACCGGACGGCACGCTCCTCCTCGGCGGCTCGATCCAAAAGATCGGACACTGTCGCGCTCGAAACCGGGCGCGTTAAAAGCAGGGTTGCAAGGGTTGCAACGACAGTCAGTGCAATACGTTGCGAAGAATTCAAGATACGCGGCACAGCAGTCCTCCGATTCACGAAGACCGAGCAAATCCAGGTTTTTTCACATCCAAGAAGATTTCTGGTAACACAGGCGATGTCTCCCAGGGAGAGTGTACAGCGACGTGGTGATAATATCGCCTACGAGCGTTGCTACGTCAATGTAGTACTCACGCAGGCATAACTCATTGCCTGCATTAGAGGCTACCGCTCCCCCGCACTATCCCGTCCAAACAACCGATATAACACCGGCAACACAATCAGCGTCAACGCCGTCGATGTCAAAATCCCGCCAATGACCACTGTCGCGAGCGGGCGCTGAACTTCGGCGCCTACTTCGGTGGAGATCGCCATGGGGATGAAGCCGAAGGCCGCTACCAGTGCCGTCATTAGGACCGGGCGGAGACGGGTTAGGGCGCTCTCGCGGATGGATTGATCGAGGTCCATGCCTTCGGAGCGTAGATGCTTGATGGATGAGACGAGCACCAGGCCGTTCAGGACCGCGA
>JBKKDE010000315.1:0-4561 GCA_046708665.1 Candidatus Zixiibacteriota bacterium
GTACGGCTTTGTCGACTGCAATCCCGCCCAGTCGTACAGCGTCGATCTTGCTAATGTCCCGTCCGGCACCTGTTGACCAACCCTGACTCAATGTTGGGTCATTGGAGGTCGAGACCGAAAACTCGCCGCGTGTTTCACTATGCCATTGCCGGACACCTTGTGAATTGACAACCGCTATCGACACGGCCTCGGTTTGGTATACTCCAGACGCGTCAAGACCATTGGCATTTGCCCGCTTGGCAATCGCAGCGATTGCCTCAGCGCGCGATTCGGGCGAGCTATTCGCGGTCGAATCGTGATATGCGGGCACGGTTTGAGCTGGAGCGGGCGCGGCAAGTCCGGGAAATGACGTGTCGGGCTCGAGAATTGATGCGATTTGGGCAGCATCGGCGAGCAGACGGTCCAATCCAGAATCCGTCAGGTCATTCGTCGATGACACCGCGACGCGACCATCCTTCATCAGACGCACGATCACACGCGCATCGGTTGAGTCCATGTTCTGATGGATGATGTTTTCTGCGAATCGAGCCGTGGCCTCGCGGCTTTCGATGTAGACCAGCTCGGTCGCATCGCCGGGCGAGCCAGTAATAGCGGAGTCGAGCATGGAGAGAACCTGGTCCTTGGTTCGAAGCATCAGGTCGCCTGCCCTACCTTGACATTACGGAAGCGCGCTGGAGAGGCACCCTGTCCGGTGCGCATGTTTTGGCCGGGTTGGCCTTTGCCGCAGTTGGGTGTGCCCCAGATGCGGTACTCCGATTCACCGGCGATACGATCACAAGAATTCCAGAATTCGACTGTGGTGCCAGAGTAGACAGGGTTTTTGAATATCTGCCCGAGATTGCCGCCGGTGATCTCGTAGGCGATCTCGCCACCGAGTTGGAAGTTTTCACGA
Organism: Candidatus Zixiibacteriota bacterium; assembly: GCA_046708665.1. Taxonomy (GTDB): domain Bacteria; phylum Zixibacteria; class MSB-5A5; order WJJR01; family WJJR01; genus JACQFV01. Next base: position 893 of record JBKKDE010000315.1, read on the forward strand.
CGGTCATCGATCGACCAACTGGCTGGGGTGACAATAAAAACACCACGTTCAGTCTCGGCGATCATCTCATCCAATGTGCCCTTGCCCGGAGACAAGTTGATGTTGGTCATGCGCACCAGAGGCAGATTGATCCACGACTCTCCACGCATGGCACCCGACGACACAGATCCGAGCCGGGCGGCGGACTCGCGCGAGGAGAGATAATCGACAAGTATTCCATTCTTAATCAGCGCGACCGGCGCCGCGGCGACACCCTCGTCGTCGTATCCATAGCTGCCAAGTCCGCCTGGCGCCGAGGGATCGGACGTTACTGTCACAAGATCAGAGGCGTATCTGAGAGAGCCGTGTTTCTCCGGTGTCGCAAAGCTGGTACCGGAGAAGTTGCGCTCGGCACCGTAGACGCGATCCAACTCGAGCGGATGACCGATCGACTCGTGCAGTTGGAGTGAGACCAAATCACCGGACAGGATCAAGTTCGTAATCTGTTCAGTCAAGATAGGAGCGTCGAGTAACGCGAGTGCTTCCTCGGCAATTCTCTGACACGCGGATTCGAGATTCATCGCCGTGATAATCTCGTACCCACCGGCTTGATGCTGCCCGCCTGAAGTTGGATACGAGCGTTCACCGACCTCGCGCCGTGAACGCATCGCGGTGGCGGCCATGCCACCACCGGAATGGACAATAGTTTGAGAGATCGTCGATCCGTCGGACGAGAAGAACCATTTTTCTTCGCGTCGGAAATTCATGAATGCCTCGGTCCCGGTTATCCCCTGAACCTGATTCAGAGCGGAATCGAGACGCTTCAAGAGATCGACTTTCTCTGTCAACGCGACCGAAAAGGGATCATGCTGAACAGGAGTCTGGTAAGTCGCCTTGGTCGGCTCAGATGGTGCCAGAACCACGGGCGCGGACTGGAGGTATGCTGAAGCACGTGCGAGAGCGACCGCTGAATCGAATGCCTGTTTCGCAAGACTTTCGTCGCAACCGGGAAGTGCGGCGAATCCCCATGCGCCATCGACAATAACACGCACACCGAAGCCGAATGACACCTTGCGATCAATTTTGTCGGGCTTGCCGTCGATGAGCGAGACATCTTCGGAGGTCAGCCGGACCGCACGAAAATCGGCATAGCTGAGGCCCTTCGCACTGGCGTTGGCGGTGCGTTCGCCGGCTTTCTCGATGTCGCGGATGCTGGCCATGCGGACTGAATCTCGCACAGACCCTGTGGATGTTCAACAGATAATTAGACTGCCGTGGTGCGTCCGCTTTGTTGCAGACGCTCTTTGCGGTCTTCGGCTTTGAGCGCGTCGATGACTTCGTCGAGGTCGCCATTGACGACGCGGTCGAGCGACTGCAAGGTCAGCCCGATACGGTGATCGGTCAGACGGTTTTGCGGGTAGTTGTAGGTGCGGATTTTTGCCGAACGGTCTCCGGTTGAGACCATCTGCTTACGTTCGGCAGCGAGCTTGGCGTTGAGTTCCTCTTCGGCGACAGCGAGCAAGCGAGCACGCAGCACTTTGAGCGCCTTGTTCTTGTTCTTGAGCTGAGACTTTTCATCCTGACATGACACTACTGTGCCTGTCGGGATGTGTGTGATGCGTACTGCCGAATCGGTTGTGTTGACCGACTGCCCTCCAGGGCCCGACGAGCGAAAGACATCAATGCGCAGCTCATCCTGTCGGATCTCGATATCGACTTCCTCGGCTTCGGGAAGCACAGCCACAGTCGCGGCCGATGTGTGAATGCGGCCCGATGCTTCGGTTGCGGGGACACGCTGGACACGGTGCACACCCGATTCAAATTTTAGCGAGCCGTAGGCATCTTCCCCTTCGATAGAGAAGGCGACTTCCTTGAATCCTCCGCCACCGGTTTCGTTGGAGCCAAGCATTTCGGTCTTCCATCCCTGCGCTCGACATAACGCATGTACATCCGCATCAAGTCGGCTGCGAACAGCGCCGCTTCGTCTCCGCCGGTACCCGCTCGGATTTCGACGATTGCCGCTTTGCTGTCGTTGGGATCGGGAGGTGTGAGCAGGTCGCGCAGTTTGTCTTCAAGGCGTGACTGCTCATCGACTAGTCGGGGCAGATCCTCGCGGGCCATCTGGACGAGTTCTGCATCCTCACCGGCACGCACGATTTGCTCGTTGCCGTCGATTTCGTTGAGAACTTTTCGGTACAAATCTCCGACTGTGACAATTTCGGACATGCGTCGATGCTCGCGTCCGAGATCGCGCATCTTGGCCTGATTCGACGCCGTCGCCGGGTCGGAGAGTTGTGACTCGAGATCGGCGAATCGCTGCTCGAGCGATTTGAGGATGTCGAGCATGGGGTTGGAGATTGTCATGGCATTGTCAATCAACGAAAACGGGCACAATAGAAACGCGACGGGATAGTACTATCCCGTCGCGCACATGCCCCTGGAGGGGCGTAGTCTCGTATCTACGACTCGGCCGGTGCTGCCTGATCGGCCTGCTTTTGGCCGGGATTGGGCATGTTGTATTTGCGGAGGAATTTCTCCACACGTCCGGCGGTGTCGACCAGCTTCTGCTTACCCGTGAAGAACGGGTGGCAATTCGAACAAATTTCAACATGAAGATCCTTCACAGTCGAACGGGTGATGATATCGTTCCCGCACGCGCAATGGATCGTGGTGTTGAAGTACTTGGGATGCAGTCCTTCTTTCATGACAATCTCCAATCGTCCCGGCTCAGCCGAGTTGCCTATTATACGAAAGACCGTTGGCAAAGCCAAATCCTTTCCGCAAACCCTGTGGTGTTCGTTGACTTAGGTCACTGGTAGACAGATATTCCCGCGCCGTTTCGACGGCAGACCCAGCCATGGCGCGACTTCACGAATATCAGGGCAAGGACCTCCTCAAGCAGGCCGGCTTCGCAATCCCAAAGGGCGCGGTGGTGCGTTCGCTTGCGGATGTGGAAACCGCGACTACCCAAAGCGGGTTCCCGGCGGTCATCAAGGCGCAGGCGTGGACGACGTCCCGGGCCGCTCAAGGCGCGATCGCGTTCGCTGACGATCTCGCTCAGGCCAAGACCGCTGTCGAGAAGATGTTGGCGCTAAAGATTGCCGGCTTCGACGTCACTGAGGTGTTGGTGGAAGAGAGAGTCGATATCGCCCGCGAGTTCTATGCTGGTATCATCGTCGACGACTCCAACAAGACTCCTGCGTTGATCTTTTCCTCCATTGGCGGATCGGGAATCGAAGAACTCTCTCGCAAGCATCCCAAGAATGTGTCGCGTACTCCAATCGATGTCCGGTTCGGATTGCGTGAGTTTGAGGCGCGTGAGGCAGTACGACGCACCGGAGTTTCCGGATCCCTCCAATCGGAAATCGCGAAAGCGCTGGTGATGCTGTGGAAAGTGGCGCGTCAGTGGGAAGCGCGTTCGGCGGAGATCAATCCTTTGGTATTGCGCGGCGATGGCAAGTTGGTCGCGTGCGACAGCCGTATCACGGTAGATGACAACGGCGTGTTTCGTCATCCGGAGCTCGGGATTGAGATCGCTCGTGAATTTGGAAGGCCGCCGACGGAATTGGACAAGATCGCCTGGACGGTCGAGCGCGACGATTATCGAGGGACATTCTACTTTATCGAGATGGCGCGCGGCTACAAGCGAGGCGAGGGTTTTATCGGATTCCACGGAGCCGGTGGCGGCGG
>JBKKDE010000316.1:0-5605 GCA_046708665.1 Candidatus Zixiibacteriota bacterium
GAATGATCGTGATTCGGGACAATTGCACAGTTCTTGCCTTCCGGGAGGGACCTCTCCTTGAGATGTAGGAAGAAATATGTCACATTTTGGAGAATACGCAAGGTGGCGCCTCGCTCGCCGCGCCACAAATAATCGATCGTCAATCCAAGAACAAATACTGCTTCCACCGCTGATCACCCAGCCCGATAAACCGCTGGATGAAAGTGATGTGGGTAGGACGTCGCGGCTGCCTTCTCAACTCCATGCCGACTTCCTCGGTAGTACGGTCGCCTTTCTTGTTGTTGCAGCGGACACAGGCGCAGACGAGATTTTCCCATGTGTCCTCTCCCTTGCGATTGCGCGGGATGATGTGATCGACTGTCATCGCCGTGCGTGATTGACCGCAGTATTGGCAACGGTGCCCGTCGCGCTTGATGATGTTGCGACGCGTGAGCAGGACACGTTTCTGCGGGCGCGAAATATAGATACCCAGCCGTACAACCGAAGGCATGCGAAAGCTCTCGCGCGCGCTGTGAACGACACTGTTCTCGAGATACTCGATGATTTCGGCTTTGCCGAGAAAAACGAGGATTACTGCCCGCTTGGCCGGACAGACAGTAAGCGGCTCGTAGTTCTGATTGAGAACCAGAACCGGGCGTATCAGACCATTTCCATTAAATCCTCGTTGCCCCATGGCGTATCGCTTACGGGTACAGAACTCCGACAAGATAGCATCCCGGGAGATAGCGTCAAGGACGCTTCACGCGAATCGTTGTCTTTGCGAGCTCCGGCATTACGGGGTGAAGCAATTCCCATCTATCGCAACGACATTCATACTCACAAGTACGGCTTTGCCAGGCCCCTCAAGCGCTCAGATAGTCGTTCCCGGGTAATCGGCGCCTCCAGAGTCGCCCCGTTATCAAATTCCAGCACCGGAATGCGATTCCAGTAGAGATTATAGAGCGTCCGGTCCGTGAGGATGTTGACCGAACGGACTTCCAGCGGCCAGTGATGCGACGCAACTTCCAACAGGTTGGACGCGTCTTCACACAGGGGGCAGTCCGGCTTGGTAAAGATCTGTATGACGATTGGCGTGACCATGCTGGGAACAAGTACCGTTCTCGTGGGTATTGTACTTGTGAGTCCAAAAGGACACACGGCCCACAAATGTAGTTGACTTTGGGGGCGCATTACAGTCAATTAGGACACAGTCAGTTGCTCGGCCTGCATTTCTAAAGGGCAGACCCAACCATCGTCAATCAAGCTGTGTATCCATTTGTGGTTTACGATAATCTGTCGTAACCTGTGAAATCTGGAACAAGCGGGAGAAGAGTACAACTATGGGCGCTGTTGCCGAAAGACCCAAACGTCGCAAGACTACAGCCGAGCCAAAAGTCAAGGCATCGGCGAAGTCGAGCGGGACACCTCCACGAATTACCACCCTCTCTGAGAGCGATCTCCTCGGAGCCGCCAAACTCATGGCGCGGACAGTAGACTCTGTGCGTGCTGATGCCGGTATGGCGCCTCTGGGGCTTTCATTCAAGACCACGCCACCCCTCATGCAGCACATCTATGAGCAAGATCCTGACCTATCGTGGGGTGCTTATGACGGGGATGAACTGGTCGGGTTCGCCATTTCGCACATGCGCGATCGTCAGTGGCATTCGGCCTACCTGTTTGTCGATCCCGACTACCAGAACAAGGGGCTGGGCGCAGAGTTGGTGAAGACCGGCCTCAAAGAAGCGGAAAAGCGCGAGGCCTACATCACCTCGACATGCACGTTTACCTACAATCCCAAAGCCATAGCTCTCTATACACGCCTCGGGATGTTCCCCCGCAAGAATTTGATGCTCATGGAGGGGCCGCACTGCAAAGACATGGTCTGCCCGCCAGCATCTGATAACATTGCGCCCAAGATCATCGCGTCGACCGCTCTCCTGGCGGACCTGAACCATATGGACCGTGAAATTCGCGGCATCAATCGTTCAGTCGATCACTGTTACTGGCTGGCTGATGACGCCTATACCGGCTACGTCTTCGAATCGGGCGGCAATCTGGTTGGGTACGCCTACATCTCGCAGCAGGGATTCATCGCACCGGTCTTGGCTGTGCGCGATACGTTTCTGCCCGATATCATCGCCCATTGCATGCGACTCTTGAAGGACAATTACGATGTCGCGCCGAAGATGTGGCTCAACGGAAAGAACTTCGCGACACTACAGCTTCTGCTCAACCACGGTTTCCAGATCAAAGAGATCGGCATGCTGATGACGAATCGCATGTTCTGTGACATGCGCCGGTATCTGCCGTCGTCGCTGGCCGTGTTTTAGAGACTGGTTCCCAGATGAAGTTCATAGGGCCGGAGAGATCTCCGGCCCTTTTTCATGTGCTGTCGTTGCGAGGAGCAGCGCTCTTTGCGACGACGAAGCAATCCCCAGACATGTCCGCACAGCAGCCATTCGCGAAAATGTGGGGGATTGCTTCTCCCTGCAAAGAGCCGCAGGGCCCGCAATGACAGTGGACTCAAAAAGAAAACGGGCGGCTTGTCTTCGACCACCCCGCCCGCCAATCTCCCCAAGACAGCACTCCGAACTTATCTGCGCCAATGACCGGGAGCCCAGCGCCAACCGCGCGCGGTCTTGTCCCAGTGCCCTGCCACAAAAGTCTTGTTACCTTTTTGCTTTTCCCAGTGCCCCGAGACCCACATGTAACGGTTCCCGCTCCATTTCCAATGGCCGTCAACCCACGTGTGCTTCGGACTCGGTGCCGCCGATTTGGATTCTTCCAGCGGCGGTGGTGGATCTTGAACAATGTAGGCAGTGCGCGTACAGCCAATCACCGCGAACGAAATGGCTGCAGCGAAAGCAACATTGCGAATGAATGAATTTGAGTAATTCCGACTCATACTTGCTATATCGGCGCGGGAGGCCGATTGCGCAAGGGGAACTTTTCCATTTTCGAATGAATTTGATCGCGCGCATCTTTGATTGGCGCGAAGACAGTTCGTCATCCCCGCGGCTCTAAGCGGGGTTCCATCGCAACCGACATAGATTCCCGCTTAGAGCCGCGGGAATGACGGGGCGGTGGCGGTTTGCCTACGACTTGTAGACGAAGTTCAGCAGCTTTCCCGGAACATAGATCTGCTTCACCTTCGTGCCAATCATGTACGCGGAAATCTTTGGATCAACCGACGCAGCGTTGACTACTTCAACATCGGATACCCCTGACGGCACAGTGACTTGGCCGCGTAACTTTCCGTTAACCTGCACTGCGATTGTCATCGAATCGGCAGGCAGGGCGCGTTCATCGACTTGGGGCCATCCCGCCTTGAAGATGCTTGGCTGGAAGCCCAATAGTTCCCACCACTCCTCGGCCAGATGCGGCGCCACCGGAGCCAGCAGGCGGACAATTGTGCTGGCGCACAGCGCGCGTAGGTCGGTACGAACCGGCGCGGCAGACGATGCGGCCGCATTTGTCAGCTCCATGACTGCCGAAATGCAGGTATTATGCTGCATGATATCGAAGTCACGGTCGTAGCGCTGGATGGTCTCATGCAGTTTACGGTACAAGTCGCGCTCGACATCAGTCAGCGTCGCCGGATCGAATGTCAGATCGGCGTTCATCGCGCCGGAGACTGCGACGCGTGCGTCGCGCACAAATCGGTCGACTTTCATAGCGAATCGCTCAACGCCGACCAGGCCCTCCCCTGTCCACAAGACCTCGCGGTCGCCGGGAGTGGCGAAAAACATCGTCAGACGTGTCGGATCGACACCGTGTTCGGCCATGACGTCGATCGGCGACACGACATTCCCCTTCGACTTCGACATGACATCGCCTTTGGCATCGAGGACCATGCCGTGATTGAACATGATCGTGGCCGGCTCATCCACAGCCAACCAGCCAATGTCTTTCAAGAACTTGGTGAAGAAGCGGAAATAGATCAGATGCCCGGTGGCGTGCGTGATTCCGCCCATGTAGTAGTCAATAGGCATCCAGGCCGCAGCTTTGGCTTTGTCGACCGGGGCATTCTCGTTGTTCGGATCGATATACCGCAGGAAGTACCACGAGGAGCACATGAATGTGTCCATCGTGTCGGGGTCGCGTTGTGCCGGACCGCCACACTTCGGACACTTCACATCCATGAACGACGGGACATCGGCCAACGGCGAACGCCCCTTCGGCAGATAGTCGATATCGCCCTGCGGTAGCAGCACCGGCAAGTCTGACTCAGGAACCGGCTGGATGCCGTCCTTTTCACAGTGAATCATCGGGATCGGCGCCCCCCAGTAACGCTGGCGCGAGACGAGCCAATCGGTCAGGTGGAATTGCACATGCGCTTTGCCGAGGCCGTTCTCTTCCAGGAATGCAATGACCGCTGCAACGCCCTTCTCCCCCATCAATCCGTCGAACTGCCCCGAATTGACCATGGTGCCGTATCCCGGATCAGCGACTTTGATGTCGCCCGGAATGGGAACGCTTTCGCCGGTCTTGATCACTGGTTTCATCGGTAAGTCGTATTTGCGCGCAAACTCGAAGTCGCGTTGGTCATGGGCTGGCACACCCATGAGAGCACCGGTGCCATAGCCTGCCAGGACATAGTCAGCGATCCAGAGCGGAATCTTCTCATTCGAAATCGAATTCGTAACCGTGACTCCGCTATCAACTCCCGCCTTGTCCCCCGCAGCCATCCGATCAACCGCCAGCTTCTTTCGTGCTTCGGCGATGAATGCATCAACTTGGGCGCGTCGCGATTCCGGAATTGGCAGATTCTTAACCAACGGTGCATCCGGCGCAATCGCCATGAACGACACCCCGCAGATGGTATCGGGGCGCGTCGTGAACACCGTCAGCTTCGAGTTGTCAGGCAGACGGAAATCAATTTGTGCGCCGATAGACTTTCCGATCCAATTGCGCTGAAGCGACTTCAGATTCTCCGGCCAGCCGCTCAGCGCGTCGAGATCCGCCTGCAAGCGGTCGGCATACTCGGTAATTTTGATGTACCACTGCGTGAGTTCTTTCTTGGTGACTGGGTTCCCGCAGCGCCAGCAGACACCGCCAGCCGCCTGTTCATTGGCAAGCACGGTATTGTCGAACTCGCAATAATTGACTTCGGATGATTTTCTGTACGCCAGTCCATGCTTGTGGAACTGCAAGAACATCCATTGTGTCCACTTGTAGAAGTCCGGACGGCATGAAAATGTCTCGCGAGTCCAATCGAAAGACAACCCGACCTTCTGAAGCGTCGCCTTTGATTGCGCAATATTGCTGTACGTCCACTTGTCCGGATGTAGACCGCGTTTGATCGCCGCCTGCTCTGCCGGTAGCCCAAACGCATCCCAGCCGAGCGTATGCATCACATCGAATCCCTGCATCATCTTGCGGCGGGCGATGGCATCGGTCATTGTGTAATTGCGGAAATGCCCCATGTGAATGTCACCCGACGGATACGGCAACATCGGCATGACAAAGTACTTCTTTCCCGCACGCGGGATTTCAGGCGCGCGGAAAAGCTCCATCTCATCCCATTTCGCCTGCCATTTTCCCGCGGGGTCGGGGAGGCGACGGGGCGTGGCGCTTTCCGGTGCGCCTTTGATCTCAGTATTCGTCATATAGGTCCTATGCGTCC
>JBKKDE010000317.1:0-3574 GCA_046708665.1 Candidatus Zixiibacteriota bacterium
TATTTCGATTGGGTGACTCTGCTCAATGTGCGCAAGATCGCATCGGGCCCGATGGCCGAAGTATTCACCGAGGCAAATCTGCGCAAGACTTACGGAGGACGCGCCGCGATCTCTTCCAGCTCAATCGGTGCCACAACCAATCAGGAACATGCCAAGACTGCGGTGCGCTAAATGGATAGTTCGCTTTCCGGTTTCTTTTCAGACTACACGCTACGCACAGTCGCGCTTGGCGCGACAATCCTCGGAGTGACTTCCGGCGCGCTGGGCTCACTCGCAGTGTTGCGCCGGCAGAGATTGCTTGGCGATGCGATTTCGCACACGGCGCTGCCGGGGATCGCGCTCGCATTTATGTTCACCGGCTCCAAAGCGCCATTGGTGCTGCTGTTGGGTGCGGCGGTTGCAGGGTGGATCGCAACATTCATTATTGTAGGCATTGTGCGCGCATCGCGGATTAAGTACGACAGTGCGCTAGGGCTCGTCCTCTCAGTGTTCTTCGGTGTCGGCCTTGTTTTGCTCTCAATCATTCAAAAGACTCCCGATGCACGCCAAGCCGGTCTCGACAAATTCCTGTTCGGCCAAGCGTCGACCATTCTGGCTGAAGATGTCCTGACCATGGGTGTGCTCGGGTTCATCGCGATCGTAGTCGTGTTGTTGCTCTGGAAGGAATTCAAGATATTGGCATTCGATCCCGCTTACGGCGAAGTCCTGGGATTCCGCACCACGCCACTCGACCTCATTCTCACGACCGTCCTGGTCCTCGCAATTGTTCTCGGACTGCAGATGGTCGGAGTGGTGCTGATGAGCGCGATGGTAGTTGCTCCGGCGACCGCGGCGCGACAGTGGACCGACCGTTTCGGCGTGATGATGATTGTCTCGGCGATTGTCGGGGCAGTCTCCGGAATCGGCGGGGCCGTGGCTTCCAGTCTGACTCCGCATCTGCCGACCGGTCCGGCGATAGTCTTAGTGGCGGGAAGTATCGTGGCGTTTTCGCTCTTGTTAGCGCCGCGTCGAGGGATTCTCTGGAATTGGTTGGCGCAAAGGCAACGCGGTCAACGTTTCCAGGAAGAAGCGGCATTGCTCGATCTGTATGTACTGGCGCAGCAGCACGCGGGGCAGAGTCACGCGCACACGCTTGGTGTCCTACGCGCCATGAGCGCCGCCCCGGCCGGGACACGACGCACATTGCACGTATTGCACTCCCGCGGCCTGGTGGCGACTGACTCATCCGACGGCTGGCGTCTGACTCCGACGGGATTCATGGAAGCCGAGAAGCTCCTGCGTGAGCAGAATGTGCGCACCTGACATGACACAGGCGCAAATTGAAATTCAATTGGTGGCGGTTGTCGTCGCGGCATCCTGCGCGCTGCCCGGAGTGTTTCTGGTCCTGCGGCGCATGGCAATGATGAGCGACGCGATCAGTCATGCGATACTGTTCGGCATTGTAATCGCATTCTTCGTCGTCGGTGATCTCGCATCCCCGCTTCTCATTCTCGGCGCGGCTGCTACCGGACTTCTGACAGTTGTTTCCGTGGAACTTCTTCAACGATCCGGTCGTGTGCGGGAGGATGCGGCGATTGGACTTGTGTTTCCCGTGCTCTTCAGTATCGGGGTGATCATGATCGCGCGCAGCGCGGGGCAGGTGCATCTCGATACCGATGCAGTACTGCTTGGCGAATTGGCGTTCGCGCCCTTCGACCGACTGACGATTGGGGGAGTTGATCTTGGACCCAAGTCACTGGCTGTGATGCTTACAATTCTCGTACTCAATGTCGCGTTTATCGCACTCTTCTTCAAAGAGCTCAAGTTGGCGACATTCGATGCACCGCTTGCGGCCGCGTTGGGATTGGCGCCGGTTCTCCTCCATTATCTCTCGATGGCTCTTGTCTCGATCACGGCAGTGGGGGCTTTCAATGCAGTCGGCTCGATCCTCGTGGTCGCATTGATGATTGCGCCGCCGGCATCGGCGTATCTCATGACAGACCGACTCTCGCGCATGCTTATGTACAGTGTCGGAATCGGTGTCATCACCGCTGTGTCGGGCTACTGGTTGGCGCATATACTCGACGCTTCGATTGCGGGCTCAATGGCGACTATGGCGGGAGTAGTGTTCGGATTGGTCTTCACGTTTGCGCCGCGTCACGGTCTCTTGGCGGGTGTTAGCCGGCGTATCCGGCAGAAGCGTCAGTTTGCCGAAGCGATGCTCACCATTCACCTGTTCTCCCACGAGGATTCTCCCGATGCGTCAATCGAGTGCCATAAGGACCACCTGATTGGGCATCTGCGTTGGCCGCGTGAACTTGCCGAGCGAGTCGTCAATCAATCCGTTTCCGATGAGTTAATTACCAACCAGAATGGCCAGTTGCATCTGACTCCGCGTGGACGCACGATGGCAAAGGAGTGGCTGGTTCAATAGGAGGGAATATGAATCGATACGTCGTCTTATTCGCGGTTATCGCATTGAGCGTCGTCTCGTCCATCACGTCGGCCCAAGATTCGCCTGAACCGATCAAAGACAATTCGTTTCTGATTGAGGAGGCATACAATCAGCCAGCTGGAGTTGTACAGTGGATCACGACTGCACAGCATACACGGAGCCCAAATCACTTCTGGGGACTTGCAATGACGAACGAGTTTCCCTTGAGGGGTATGCGACATCAGCTCAGCTGGACCCTCCCATTTCTCTCCTACGGGGGACCGGAAGGCTTGGGTATAGGTGATATATCGGTCCATTACCGATACCAAGCGATCGATGGATCGCGCGGACTCGCATTTTCTCCTCGAGCGACTGTCTTTCTTCCTACGGGTGACGATCCGGACAACGGGTTCGGCAAAGTTTACTGGCAGACGAATTTGCCAATCAGTATCGAACTGACTTCAAGAGTTGTATTCCACGCGAATGCTGGCGCCACTTTGGTTCCCAAGTTCAGGAGCAACGACATTCATCCTGAAGCTCTGGACATTGAACGAAATCTCCTGTGGTATAACGCGGGTGCGAGTTTGGTTTGGCTCATGCATCCCAATCTCAATGTACTATGCGAATTCCTGTACAATTCTGACTCTGCAGTCGACGAGGATGGAGCGGAGGTTCGAACAGAGACGTTAGTAGTCAATCCGGGTATACGTTTGGCATTAAATGCTTCATTCGGCCAGTTTGTCCCAGGATTCGCGATCCCATTTCAATTCGAGAATGGGAACTCGATCTCAGGCATTTTCGCGTATCTCTCCTTCGAACACTCTCTCTAGTGCCTCATGACACACGCCGCCATCCTCAACTCGCGCCAGAGCAAGACCCCGGTCGGCAATGATCCGTGGGTGAAGGCAACATTAGTTGCAGTCGAGCATGCTGCCAAGCAGGGCTGGACGATTGTATCAAGCTTCGGATTGAACACGTGGGAGCTGGTGACGTGGGCAGCCGGACGACATTCCGCGAATCTCATCCTCGTATGTCCTGATGACATCACAGAAGATCAGAAATCAGACTTCATACGCCGTTTCGATCTGCGGGCAGATTCAGTTGAGTGGAAACCAGTACCACACGGCGCTCAACTATCGCGGACCAAGGACTGGTGGGAAG
>JBKKDE010000318.1:0-5264 GCA_046708665.1 Candidatus Zixiibacteriota bacterium
CGACGATCGACCCCAATCAGACGTTCGTCATACGCCCCGGCTCGATCTGGTCGACCGATGCCGGCGTGTACCGCTTCACATCAGGAATTCTGACATTTCAATCAAAAGTCGGTGGACGCCCCACTGGTTGCCACTTCAAAGGGAGCGGAAGCATTGAATTCGTGCCGCCGACAGCCATTGAGCGCGGGCAATTGTATCGGTTTTGCAAGGATTCAACGCTGTCCACGACGTTCGATGAACTGTATTTGTGTTTCTTTGACACGCAGACTGAAGCCGACCTACTCGCCTGCTGCGAAACTGTTGCGGTAGTGTCTCCCATCCGCAACAACACGCTGCGCGAGTGGCAGAAGCGCATCAGCTACGATCTCGACACCTATCTCCCCGCGTACGGTTGGTTGGCATCGCTTCGGGACGATATGCCGTACGCTTTGCTAATTGCGGCTGGGACGTTTGATGGACAGGATCCTCTCTACTTTGTAGTCAACGACGCATATGAGGAAGCGGTAGCATTGTATCAGCGTCCTCACCTGCTTGTAGGCAAGGGTGAATTGGACATTGTCTGTGCCTACGACCGTGAGCGAACGGCTAGAGAGAGCGCCCACCGGCTGGGGTTGGTGAAGAGCGCCCTGACCAATCTCGAATATCGCTCCGATGTCACGATCCGAAACTCCGGGGAAATGGAATTGGACGTGACCATGCGGCTTCTGCCACGCCGTGAAGGCATGCGCGATGTCTCCCTCTTGCTTGCACCTGAGTTGGACATGGATACAGTCTGGATCAATGGAGAACTGGCATCATTCATCTACTACGGCGACGGCGGCGGGCTCGCGGCGAAGTCTCCTGAGCCACTCAGTCGCGACGACACTGTGGTCGTACGGGTACGCTACAGCGGAAAGAAACTTCTCTACAAGTTCACGTGGGGGGACTTCTTCGTCAGTTATACGACAAGCTGGCTACCGATCGTGTCACCTCTCGACAGAGCTCACTACGAGACGACATTCCGTTTTCCGAAGCACTATGATCTGGTGTCATCGGGTGAACTCATCCGCGATACCACCGACCGGGATATCCGTATCAAGACATGGAAAACTTTCAATCCCGCCTTGTTTGTCTCCTTCAATTATGGCAGCTTTGACGTGCTTTCCTCCCCAATGCTCGATGGTCCCCGGCTCGATGTGTACCGCAGTAAGAACCACCTCGAAGGGCTTTTCGGGGGAGACATCAAAAAGGCGGTACTCGGAGACATCGAAGGATCGATTACGTTATTCTCGCAGATGTTCGGACAGTACCCATGGCCGCATCTTGCCGCGACAGAGATTCCCGGAATGCACGGACAGGGATTTCCTCAGCTTTTGCATCTGGCCTGGTTTTCATTCGAGACCAGCAAACAGGGCATCACAGACGCCTTCCGCGCTCACGAAGTCGCGCACCAGTGGTTTGGCCACCTTGTCGGCTGGAAAACATATCACGACCAATGGCTGTCTGAGGGGTTCGCTGAGTATGCGGGCGCCATGTACGTTCAGGCACGCAATCCGGGAAACAAAGTGTTTGTCGAACTCATCAAACGATGGCGTTCGAGCATCCTCGACGTTGGCGGACAGTCCGGCTGGCATGCCGGACCGGATGTCGCGCCGATCTGGCTGGGCGTTCGGTGCGCGTCGAATGCCTCGCCGGCATCATACAGCCATCTCGTCTACAGCAAGGGCGCATACGTTCTCCATATGCTCCGCAACTCACTGCACGACTACAGCACCGGATCCGACGCGCGTTTCGCCGCTCTGATGCGAGACTATGTTTCGTCACATCAGTGCCGCGAAGCATCGACACGGGATTTTCAACGCGTTGTGGAGCGTCATACCGGAGAGAGCATGCAATGGTTCTTTGATCAGTGGGTCTATGGCGTCCAGATCCCCCGGTATGAGTACGGCTGGGAGCGAGAGAAGACCGATGACGGGCAATGGATAATCCGGGGTCGGATCGACCAGTTTGACGTCGATTCGACTTTTCGCGTGTTGATGCCGATCACACTGGTGTTCGAGAACGGGCGTCGTACATTCGTGAAGGATATTCGAGGATCCGGAGGTGCATTTCAGACTCCGCCGCTCGGCGATAAGCCCAAAGAAGTAATCTTTAATGACCATATGACCGTCCTCTGCCGCGAAAAACTCGTCAAAAAGCCATAGCGGTTGTGAACGTTCTACCGAATTCTCAAGTCAGAGCAACTATGATGCCTGATGCGATGATAGGGTATATTAATTAGCACCCGCTGAGGAATAACGAAACGAATCTTGGATTAATCTGTATATCCTGTTACCAAGTGATAGGATTTATGTTGACGTGGGCGATTGACTGTCATCATTTTAGTCATGTAGTGTGAGTTGATTTGTAAACAGGCCCCATCACCCCAAAACCAAGGATGTACGATGTCCCCAAAAACCGCACAACGCAGTATGGAGGCAGGCGCCCGGGCACCAGTCGGACGGCCGCGTCGACGAATCGTGCGTCGCGGGCGCAAGAGCACCGGCCCCAAGCAACCCTTCTCGCTAATCCTCAATCCCGATGAGCTGTCGATTCTGCGCAAGATGGCGCGAAAAGAAGGCACATCGGTGGCCAGTGTGATTCGCCAAGCGTTGCACACCGTAATCTTCCGCGCCCACCCCGATCTCGCGAAGAATGCGATCGAACGCGAGGTCGACACGTTCCTTGACACAATGGGCACGCGTTTGCCCAGCGGATTGAACAAGGGCGCCAAGAGGGCTCGCATCAAAAAGCAACTCGTCACCGGCTTGCTAAACACCGGACGCAAGTAGTTCAATTGTCACCCAACGAGGCCGTCGAACGCTATAGGTTCGACGGCTTTCGTTTTTTTGTGCCACCTTCCAGACATGAAAGTGGCAAACACGCCGAAAAAGCGCTTGTCACGACTGGTCGGGGTCGATATCCTCGTTTTCCCGCGGGTTGCGGATGTTTCTTATGACAACTGCCTCGACCACCATGCCTCCCCGCCCTCCGGTCAACACCGGAGTCCATGCAACGGGCGGTGGGATCTGGAGTTCGACCCTCGGCCTTAAGTTCCTTGTCGCCGCTACCGGCGTTGTTCTTCTCCTCTTCGTCATTGGTCACATGGCGGGCAATCTGCAAGTGTTTCTCGGGCGCGAGGTGTTCAACGCCTACGGCGAAAAATTGCGCGCATTCCCGGTATTGCTGTGGGTAGCCCGGGTGATAATCGCCTTGGCTGCAATCGTGCACGTTGCCGCCACGAGACGACTATCCCTGCTAAACAATGCGGCACGTCCGATCGCCTATGCCAAGAAAGCGTCAGTGAGGGCGACTCTCGGATCGCGGACGATGGTGCTCTCCGGTCTGATGGTGTTGGCATTCGTCGTGTATCATCTGGCGCACTTCACCTGGAGAATTACAAACCCGCAGTATCAGACTATGCTTGATGCCCACAAAAACCCGGACATCTACGCAATGGTCATCGCCGGGTTCACCAATCCCCTGATCGCAATTTCGTATGTCGCGGCCATGGTGCTGCTGGGGTTCCATCTGTCGCATGGTATCAGCAGTATTTTCCAAACCGCCGGACTCGCGACAACTCACTCGTTGCCGAAGTATGAACGAGCTGCGCTAGTCATAACGATCCTGCTGGTCGGCGGGTACATTTCCATTCCGGTTTCGATTCTCCTTGGCGTGGTCCGTTAAGGCGAGGAGTCACTTATGGCTGTCCCTGCAAGCAATGTCCCCTCCGGCCCACTTCCCGAAAAGTGGAAGAAACACAAGTTCGAGATGAAGCTGGTGAACCCCGCCAATAAGCGGAAGTTCTCGGTTATCGTCGTCGGATCGGGTCTCGCGGGAGGGTCGGCGGCGGCATCGTTGGCTGAGTTAGGATACAATGTCGACTGCTTCTGTTATCAGGACAGCCCACGTCGTGCTCATAGCATTGCAGCGCAGGGGGGGATTAACGCAGCGAAGAACTACCAGAACGACGGTGACAGTGTATTCCGACTTTTCTACGACACGATTAAGGGAGGCGACTTCCGCGCCCGTGAAGGCAATGTCCATCGCCTGGCGGAAGTCTCGACCAGCATCATCGATCAGTGCGTGGCGCAGGGCGTCCCGTTCGCGCGCGAGTATGGCGGGTCACTGGCTAACCGGTCGTTTGGCGGCGCTCAGGTCTCGCGAACGTTTTACGCGCGGGGACAGACTGGACAGCAGTTGTTGCTCGGCGCTTACTCGGCATTGTCCCGACAGATCGGGCTCGGTAAAGTGCGCATGCACGCGCGCACGGAAATGCTCGACCTTGTGGTCGTCGACGGTGTGGCCAAGGGAATTGTCACTCGCGATCTGGTGACCGGAAAGATTGAGTCGTTTGCAGCCGACGCCGTTGTACTGGCAACCGGTGGATACGGAAACCTCTACTTCCTTTCCACAATGTGTGCCGGCGCCAATGTCACCGCAGCGTTTCGGGCATTCAAGCGGGGCGCATTGTTTGCCAACCCTTGCTTTGTGCAGATTCATCCGACTTGCATCCCCGTGTCAGGTGATCATCAGTCGAAACTGACCCTCATGTCAGAGTCGCTGCGTAATGATGGCCGGATCTGGGTGCCCAAGCAGCAAGCGGACAATCGCGCGGCCAACAGCATTCCAGAGGATGAGCGCGATTACTACCTTGAGCGGATGTATCCGGCGTTCGGGAACCTCTGTCCACGTGACATCGCGTCGCGTGCGGCGAAGAAAGTGTGCGATGAGGGACGCGGAGTCGGTGAGTACGGACGCGGCGTGAATCTCGATTTCAAGGATGCGATAGCGCGATTGGGCAAGACGTCCATCGAAGAGAAGTATGGCAATCTGTTCCAGATGTATGAGAAGATTACCGGCGAAGACCCTTACTCATTGCCAATGCGCATCTATCCTGCGGTCCACTATACCATGGGCGGCCTGTGGGTTGACTATAATCTCATGAGTAACGTCCCGGGTCTGCATGTGATCGGTGAGGCAAATTTTTCGGATCACGGAGCGAATCGTTTGGGTGCATCGGCGCTCATGCAAGGGTTGGCCGATGGGTATTTCGTTCTCCCCTACACTATTGGCCATTACTTCGCCGCGAACAAACTGCAGAAGGTAACCACCGATCATGCGGCGTTTCGGGACACCGAAAACCAGGTCACAAACCGCGTGAAGAAGCTCGTCGCGCTCACGGGAAAACGCACTGTCGTATCCATCCACCGTGAACTGGGCAAGATCATGTGGGACTACTGCGG
>JBKKDE010000319.1:0-5516 GCA_046708665.1 Candidatus Zixiibacteriota bacterium
TGCTGGAAGGCCTCAAAGGGGAAGCCCGCATCGCTGAGCTGTGCCATCACCGGAATCGTTGAACTCGCGACGAGAATGACTGCCGCACTGAAGACGGTCTTGGTAGATTGCATGAGTCCTCCACGATCTCCCAGGTTGTCGGGGCCACCAAGCTCACTGATCGGAAAATCTGCCGCAAGCACTCTTCCGAACCGAAAAGTATGTTGGTCCCGCTCCGACCGCGGGGTGCTAACACTGCCTCCGGGCGGCTTTCGGCATTGCATTGTCAGGCAATGCCTTACGGGAGACTCGAACTCCGGGGTCCGAATGAGTCGAGTTGGAATGTCGAGGAATTTTGTCAGTTTTTGCGTATACTGCGAATTGCAGGGTACAGGCTTGCTGTCACAACATTAGTAGTCAGATTTTAACCGTGTACTCCGTGAGGTGTAACTATGTCTGGATCAGAAACCGGCGGACGTCCGCTACGCATTGGCGACGTTGCTCCGGATTTTCAAGCAAACACAACTGAGGGCCGCGTCCGCTTCCACGATTGGATCGGCGATTCGTGGGCAGTCCTGTTCTCACATCCCAAAGACTTCACGCCCGTATGCACGACCGAACTCGGCTACATGGCGTTTCTCAAACCCGAATTCGACAAACGCAACACGAAGGTCATCGGGCTCAGCATCGACGCGGTCGAGGACCATGTGAAGTGGTCCGCCGACATCAAAGAGACTCAGGGACAGGCGCCGAACTATCCCATGATCGGCGACAGCGACCTGGCAGTCGCCAAGCTCTACGGCATGCTTCCTGCCGACCTTGAAGGCTCGTGTGTTGGGAGAACCGCGGCCGACAACCAAACAGTTCGCAATGTGTATGTCATCGGCCCGGACAAGAAAATCAAGCTGTCGATTTCCTATCCGATGACTACTGGCCGCAATTTCGACGAGGTCCTGCGTGTGATTGACTCGTTGCAACTAACCGCGAAGCACAAAGTCGCCACGCCCGCCAACTGGAAACAGGGCGACGACGTCATCATCGCGGGTTCGGTCTCGAACGAAGAAGCGCAGAAGACCTATCCGCAGGGATGGAAGGCACCCAAGCCATATTTGCGAATAGTGCCCCAGCCGAAATCGTAGCACTCATCCCACTACTCCGTCATTCCAAACTCCGCCGCTCTCTGGCGGAGTTTGGAATCTTTGTTCAATCCTTCAAGACCCGGCACAGCCACGATTCACGCGAATGGGTGTACTTCGGATTGAGTTTCAGAAGCACCCTCTCGACAAGCGTCGGTCCTGTATGACGGACAATCTCAACGGCTCGGCCGTAACGATCTCGAAGCATGTCGGGCCCGGACTCAGGGTAGCCAAAGTAGACGGTGTGGCTCCAGCTTTCGGACGCCCAAAACAGACTGTCTATCTGTGTCATGCTTGTCGCCTGTACAACTTTCGGCATTACGCGAACACCGCCACCATCGAGATAGAACATCGGAAGATCGGTACGTCGCCCTCTTTCGCTCACATCCACGATCACACCCGTTACCGATTCTTGTTCAAACAGCCCAATCAGCGGCTCGATCTTCGCGCGTTGCCCGTAGTGCGTCAACGCGCCGATCAACAATACGGCATTCACAGCCCAGAACCACGCCCAGCTGTACCCGATCAATCGCCGCACCCGCTCACTGCATTCATGTCGCCAATACCAAAGAGCGATCACGAACATGAGCGCGAGCAACGGGAAGATGGGCAGGAGGAATCGTTCCTGTTTGCCGGGGACAAGCGTATGTGCGATCACGAATGGCAGCACGGCCCACCCAAGTATCCCGAGTCGCTTGATGTATTTACCCGAAGCGTACACACAGAAAAGCGAAAGCGGGGGGATGAAGATCCCGACCATGAGTAACAGATACCGGTACCACGACCCAACGACATAATCATAAGCATGCAGTGCATTGTGCTCGATGTATCGCCACAATGAACCGAGAAACACTCCATGCGTGTGCCAGTCCCAAAGCCCTTCGAACACCACCGGAATACAGAATGCCAAGGACATCAGTACCACACCTCGCCACTGGCGTTTGATCAGGAGAAAGACGCCAACTCCGGCGATCGCGCTCGCGATTTGCCAGCGTAGGAGAAAGCCCAGCCCAAACGCCAACCCTGCAATGACCCACGGCTTCAGCGTGGGTTTCCCCGACTCCTTCGCTGTCACAATTTCCAAAACTCCCCAGAGCAGGAATGGCATGCAGACGACTTCGATCAGATTGCGGACAGCGGCATAGGGCACCACCGCATGCGCGGCTACCAGCAGTCCCGCGGTAAGCGCAGTCGGTCGATCGGACAGTTTGAGTCCAAGAAGGTACGTGAGGGCGATCGTCCAGAGCGAAAATGCGGCATGGAGCAGCCGGTTAATCAGCATCACCGCATCGGGATGCACGACTCCAAGGGCATGGCAGGCAGAAATCTGCAGATAGTTCAGATACGGATACAGGAGGGATCGATAAAATTGCTGGTCGCCGGCAAGGTAATAGTTCTCCCCTCGCAGCCAGGATGCCGCGAGCTCGATGATCTGATTGTGGTCATCCGTGGCCATGTAACCACGTGCGAAGAGTGCGGCGATCAGACGTAGCGCCAAACCGACTAACAGAAGCAGCTGTAACGGGTGCTCGTCGATTTCCCGTTGGAGGCGGGATCGCATGGCATGGAGGGCGGTTGTTACAATGACACCGGGAGCGCGGGACGGAGCATCTCCACATGGGGAATGCCGTCTTCATCATATGGGTCGCTGGCCGGCTCGAATCCAAATTCGCTGTAGAACCGCACCAAGTGCATTTGGGCGCCGATGCGTATCGATTCCCCGGGAAAGAGGTTTATCGCATGCATGATGGCTTCGCGCATGAGCGACTTGCCCAAACCCGAACCGCGAACACGTGGGTGGGTGACCACTCGACCAATCGATGGTTCGGTGTACTTGATCCCAGGTGCGACAATACGCGCATAGGCGTCAAGACGGGCGTGCTCGTCGCGTCCCAGCAGATGCCAGCTCGACGGATCGATGCCATCGGCATCGACATAGGCGCAATTCTGTTCGAGGATGAAGACCCGTTGACGCAGCTCGAGAAGATCGTATAGGTCATCGAGCCGCAGTTCCGGATACGGATAAAGGTGCCAGCGCATCGGCGGTAATTGCTCCATAGGCACAGTCTAAAGCACGAAAGCCCTTCCGCCAACACCAATCTGTCTACTTGGTATCTGTCAAAAATCGATCTCGGCCGAGTTCTGGGCTTTGGGCGCAAGTTCATGGCGTCAATGACATTTCGACGACCGCGAAAGGGCGAATCCGCTTGACAGATGGGCGCAATATTGGGTAATGTCCGCGACTCAAGACCGCCCCGTTGCTCAGGGTTTCGTGGCGGAAGTTGTGTCTTCAACGGTGGACTGAGAGAACATGGTTTCCCAATTCGCGGCGGTCGCCATCTTTCTGGTACTCGGAACCGGGTTTGTACTGTTCAACTTCCTCCTGTCCAAGCTGATACGCCCTTCTGCCCCCAACGCCATCAAGCTCTCTACATATGAATGCGGTGAGTCGACGATCGGTCCATCGTGGATTCAGTTCAACGTCCGGTTCTACATATTCTGCCTGATTTTCGTCATCTTCGACGTTGAAGTGGTCTTCCTCTTCCCTTGGGCTTTGGCGTTCCAGTCGCTCGGGATGTTTGCCTTCGTTGAAATGGTTGTGTTCATCGCAATCCTGATGTTCGGACTGTTCTATGCGTGGCGTAAGGACATGCTGCGCTGGTACTAAGCGATCAACTTCATGTTTGAACTCGACAAACTGGTAAAGATCGTCGGCGACGCAATCGCATCGCTGGTCACCGGACTGGGCCTGGGCCCATCGTGGGTAACGCTGGTTCAATTGGCGGTTGCCGCGCTGGTCGTTATCTCGTTTGCCGCTGTCATAGTCCTATTCCTTGTTTGGTGGGAACGTAAAGTCTCTGCCCGTATCCAGATGCGTGTCGGTCCAATGCGGGTAGGTTGGCACGGCTTGCTTCAGACAATCGCCGATGCCCTCAAGTTGATCCAAAAGGAAGACATCACTCCGACCAATGTCGACCGAGGCATCTACTTCTGGGCACCGATCGTCACTTTTGTCGCTGCGATCGCCGTCTTCGTCACCATTCCCTTCGGCAGGGGCCTGATCGTCTCGGACCTCAACATTGGCATTCTGTACATACTGTCTGTCACAACATTTACGGTCATCGGCCTGCTTATGGCCGGTTGGTCATCGAACAACAAGTATGCGTTGCTCGGCGGCTTCCGCTCGGCGGCGCAGGTGGTCTCCTATGAAGTACCGATGGCGCTTGCAATCATGGGTGTCATTCTGTTCACACAGAGTCTGTCGATGGGAGATATTGTCTCCCAACAATCGAAGTTCTATGAGTGGTTCATTTTCAGACAGCCCGTCGGATTCTTGATCTACTTCGTTGCGGCCACGGCCGAGTGCAACCGGACGCCATTCGATCTCCCGGAAGCCGACTCTGAACTTGTCGCAGGATTTGTCACAGAGTACTCCGGGATGAAGTTCGCCATGTTTTTCCTGGCCGAATTTCTCAACATGTTCTCAGTCGCAGCGATCGCAACGACCCTGTTCTTCGGCGGATGGAATGGGCCGTTCCTGCCATCATGGGTGTGGTTCATGGGCAAGACACTCCTCGGCGTCTTTGTCCTGATGTGGATTCGTTGGACGTATCCACGGCTGCGTGTCGATCAACTCATGAAGTTTGCTTGGACATTCCTGTTGCCGCTGGCGATTCTCAATCTGTTGGTGACTGGGTTTATCATTTTGTTGGTGAAGTAGACCTATGGACACGATCTCATTGGTATTCTTCGCGCTGGCTTTTCTGACCATTGTCTCGTCGTTGCTGGTTGTCAGCTCGAAGAATGTCTTTCACTCGGCGATATTCTTGATTCTGGCGCTCTTCGGAGTAGCCGGGCTCTTTGTATTGTTGGAAGCGCCATTCCTGGCCGCGGCCCAGGTCCTCATTTACGTCGGAGCGATTGCCATCCTGATGATCTTCGGAGTCATGCTAACCGCACGTATCGCCGACTCGAGCATTCGTCACACCAACGAGCAGGTCCCGACCGGGCTGGCTATTTCGCTGGGGCTACTTGTAATTATGCTCTACTCGCTATGGAACACTCCCATAGCCGTCTCTGATGGGGTTCCAACTGGCGGCGCCGGACACAAGCTCGGCGAGCTGTTCCTCACGAAGTTTGTGCTACCGTTTGAGATTGTATCGATTCTGCTGTTGGCCGCGCTGATCTCCGCGCTGGTGATCGCCAAGAAAGACGGTGCGTTTCTGAAAGGCTCTCCGAGCAATGCCGACGAACCGCAGAAACGTGAGAAGGTGACGCCATGATGTCTGCCATTGGCATCAACCACTTTCTAGCGCTCTCGGCAGTCATATTCTGCATTGGCGTCTACGGTATGATCACACGTCGAAACGCTATCGGCGTGTTGATGGCCATCGAGTTGAT
>JBKKDE010000320.1:0-2870 GCA_046708665.1 Candidatus Zixiibacteriota bacterium
TCACCGCACTTGGCAACGCGATTCTCGGGATAGTCTTTGGTCGAAAACGATGCCCATTCATGCACGTAGATTTCCGGTGACGATACCAGATTGACGATGCTCCCCGACGGCGCAAGCAATCGCCCCAATTGCGTGAAGAGCGGGAGCTTCTCCTCGCGTTTGGGGACATTGTCAAATGTGAAGCAGGAGAGAACGAGGTCGTAGTTGCCATACCCGACTCGGAGAGTCCCGCAGTCCCAAGCAATCGATAATCGCCCGATGGATCAATCTCTCTGGCCTTGGCGATCATCTCCGCCGAGATGTCCACGCCGACAGCATCAAACCCCAACCGATTGAGAAACCGCGTCGATCGCCCCGCTCCGCATCCGAAGTCGACCGCACGCGTTCCATCCACATGCTTGCCGATAATCTCCGGCAGATCGCGATAGGCGAGGTAGTACGTGCCGGGGAACTCCAGCTTGGAATACGCCTCAGCACGGCGTTGATCGGAGTAGACGTTGGGGAGGGTCACACATATTCCTCTGCAAGAATGCTCAGAAGCAAATCATCATACAATACACCCCTAAACTCATGGTGCTGTCGTAGGCGGCCATCGACTTTGAAGCCAAGTCGCGAGAGAAGTTTGAGCGAGCGATTGTTAAATTCTGCAGTCTGGGCATACACCTTGTTAAGTTTCAACTCGGCGAACAGATGCTCCAGGAGCATCCCTACAGCTTCACGCGAGAATCCTTGCCCATGAAACTCAGGGCCGATCAGATAGCCAATTTCTGCGGATCTGTTTCGCGTATTTAGGTCAAAGTATCGGACGAGTCCAACGAGCTGATCATCGCTCACGCGAAGTACAGAATACGCATGCTCAGTGGGAAGCACACTCCGCTCTCGGAATTGCTTCAGTACGTCTTCGTCTGTGCGCTCCACGATCGGCCTGCAGGTTTGCGTCTCGGGATCTGACGCGAGATACCAGCACCGTTGGATGAGCGCATGCTCTTCGGTTTGATCGACGAGCTTCAGCTTAGGTTGAGTCGAGTGGCAGGATTCAGGTGACATAAGCGTGTCCTCAATTCACAATGGCCTCAGTACGGCGTTGATCGGAGTAGCCGTTGGGGAGGGTCATTGAAACTACTGTCGCCGGACGGAGCGGGTTCATTTGTTCTGTACTAAACTGACGCGATCATCAGACAATTTACTCTCGGCTTATTGTCATTTCAACTTATCATTCCGTATGCTCAGGAGGCTGAATCAATGAAATGGAAGCCCACACCAATCGAGATCCACCAAGATGATCCTTTCAAGTTTGATGTCCTCGGAAGAAGGCCAGCAATTGAAGAGTTGACCAACCTACTGAAGAATCTGAATGCTCCATTTGTACTCGGACTTGACTCACCATGGGGAACTGGCAAGACCACATTTGTACGAATGTGGATGGAGTACCTGAAGGCACAAGGTTTTGGTTGCATTTACTTGAGTGCATGGGATTCGGACTTTGCCGGCGATCCACTGGTCGCCCTACTTGGAGAGCTTGACTCATTCAGACGCAAAACCGCTCCCCAGAATACAGCGCTCTCAAGGACATACACAAAAACGAAGAAGATTGCAGCCAAGCTTGCTATGAGGGCGATTCCGGTTGCGGCGAAAGTGGCAACCGTGGGTGCACTCGATCTAGATCAGATTATGGAAGACGCTGCTTCTAATCTTGCATCTGAAGGAGCGAAAGACTTGGTCGATTTCTATTGCTCACAAAAAGACACAATCGACGAATTCAGGAAATTGCTCAAAGAGTTTGTAGACGAACTTACGACAAAAGGAACTGCACTGCCGCTCATCGTCTTCGTAGACGAGATTGACAGATGTCAGCCGCCATTTGCAGTGACTCTATATAGAGCGAATCAAGCATCTATTCGGGGTTGAAAATGTCATTTTCATCTTGTCGATGGACAAACAGCAGTTATCCGTTAGCCTTCGATCCATGTATGGGAGTGGGCTGAATGCTTCAGAGTACCTTAGAAGGTTTGTTGATTTGGAGTTCGCCCTTCCAAAATCAGATTCAAAGCGATTTACTTCGGCGCTCTTCAAGAATTTTGAACTCGATGCCTATTTCACTACTCGGACTCATTCAGAACTTGTACACGATTCAGAGTACATTGCGAACTTGTTCACGGAAATGGTAGATGCACTGGGGCTCAGTCTCAGAGCGAGAGAACAGTGCTTCACCCGACTATCCGTAGCACTGTCTTTGACGAAGGAAACTTCGAGACTTTACGTGCCACTTCTTGTAACACTCCTCGTGATTCGGGAGGCTGAGTATGATAGCTATCGTCGATACGCATTGGAAGGAGGTACGGCCGCGACACTCATTGGGGAGCTTAGAAGCTCGTCAACTGGTTCTGCACTCCTGGCAAGCAAAGTCGGGTCAACAATTGAAGCGTATCTGATCGCGGCGAAACTGGACTTTCGTGAAGAATCCGCGGATCTGGCCATCTACAGAGCAATCGCATCCGGTGAGATCACGAACGAGCCCGGAAAATTGCGGGCGTCCTCAGTAATGTCGGAGGTTGACCGACTTATTAAGGCTGAACGACTTCCTAAACTTCAATACTTGCTAAACAAACTTGAGCTTGCTGCGACCTTCAGGTCATGACAACTTGGGCACGGTACGCGCGCAGGTACGGGTACAGTGCCCCTCATCCCAAAAACGGATACCGCCAATCCTCCGGCGGGACAAACGTCTCTTTGATCGATCGCGGCGAGACCCAGCGGATGAGATTCAGGAGACTGCCCGCTTTGTCGTTGGTGCCGGACGCTCTCGCGCCGCCGAATGGCTGCTGGCCGACTACAGCGCCAGTAGGTTTGTCGTTGATGTAGAAGTTGCC
>JBKKDE010000321.1:0-4172 GCA_046708665.1 Candidatus Zixiibacteriota bacterium
CCCCCTTACGGGTCTTGAAGCTGTCGCCCGATTCAGTTACCGTGGAGCGCAGTGAGCGCACACGGGCCGATACTGGGAATTGAAACATCGTGTGATGAGACCGCCGCCGCGGTGGTTTCGCCCGATGGCCGCATTCTCTCCAACATCATCTTCTCGCAAACCGTGCACACCGCCTACGGCGGCGTGGTTCCGGAACTCGCATCGCGCGAGCACGCCGGTCGATTGCCGTCAGTCGTGGGCCAGGCGCTGGAGAAGGCCAATGTCGATTGGAGTGACCTCAGAGGAGTTGCCGTAACAGCCGGGCCCGGACTTGTCGGCTGTCTGCTGGTAGGTGTCGCGTATTCGCGTGCAGCAGCACGTGCGAGAGAGATCGCCCTGTATGCCGTCAATCACCTCGAAGGTCACGCGCACACACCAGCCATGGAAGCCCCGGGCATCGAATATCCATATCTCGTGCTGATCGCCTCGGGCGGTCACTCGTCGCTCGTTGTTGTCGAGCAACCCGGCCGTTTCCGCGAAATCGGACGTACACGGGATGATGCCGCCGGCGAAGCGCTCGACAAAGTCGGCAAACTCATGGGACTCGACTATCCGGCCGGACCACAACTCGACAGAATCGGTCACTCGGGTCGTGCAGACACGATCACCTTTCCACGCGCGCGCTTCGACGGTCAGGGTTACGACTTCTCATTTTCTGGAGTGAAAACCGCCGCGGCTCAGGATTGGAATGACCGTCGCGCCGGCCGTAAGCCCGAAGTGAATCTCTCCGATTGGGCGGCGTCTTTCGAGTTGGCGGTAATGGATGCGCTCTGCGACAAACTCTTCCGTGCCGCGATCGACCTCAAGATTAAAACGATTTCCGTCGCGGGCGGTGTGGCGCGCAATCGACGGCTCCGTGGCATGATCGAAGACTGGGCCAAGCGTGAAGGACTCCGGGCAGTGATCCCGCGCGGTGAATGGTGCGCTGACAATGCGGCAATGATCGCCGCCGTCGGACTCTATCAACAAGCGTGCGAGAATCCATCTCACATCGACGCGTTACCGAATTGGGGACTGGGAAAGCCGTACACAACCGGGAGCAACAAATGAAGAAAGCAGCAGAGCCCATTTTTTCGGTCTCAGAAGCCGCCTATGCCCGTGCGCTCAAGCGCGCAGTAACAGATGCGCTTAAGGAAGACGTGGGCACTGGAGACATCACGACCGCAGCGCTCGGACTCAAAGGCAAACACGGTGAGGCTATCCTACTCGTCAAAGAAGGTGGAGTATTGGCGGGTGCCGATGCCTTCGCCGAGTGTTTTCGCGCCCTCGACCCACAGATCAAGCTGGCTTGGCGGGCCAAAGACGGTGACACGCTAAAGGTTAAGAGCACAGTCGTCACGGTGAGCGGCGATGCCGCTGCCATTCTCTCGGCAGAGCGGACCGCGCTCAATTTTGTCACTCATCTCTCAGGAATCGCTTCCGTCACAGCGAGAATGATGGCACTGCTCCCGGCGGGTTCAACCCAACTTCTCGACACACGCAAGACAACTCCAGGATTGCGACTCTTGGAGAAACGCGCCACGTCGCTCGGTGGTGCGGTCAATCACCGCATCGGCCTCTACGATGCCCTCATGCTCAAGGACAATCACATCGCCGCAGCGGGCGGCCTGGAGGAGGCGATTCCGCTGGCGTTGCGGGGACACGGCAAACGTCATGTGATCTGCGAATGTGCCGACATGGAACAGATTCGCATCGCGCTCAGCCATGGTGTCTCCTGGCTGTTGCTCGATAATTTCGCGCTACGTGAGCTCGGACTTGCCGTCCGCTATATCCGGCACTGGGAAAAGGAAAACGACAGTGAGATCGTGATCGAGGCCTCAGGCGGAGTCACCCCAAGCAATCTCGCAGCAGTCGCCGGGCTCGGGGTCGACTACATTTCATCAGGACACATCACACACTCAGCCACCTCGATCGACTTCTCCCTCGAATGGAGCGGCCCGCCCGCATCTTCGAAGCGACCCGTCTCTTGAAGCCCACCCGATGGAAGCGCTCATCAATGACATCGCCGATCTTCTCCGCACACGTCGCGCAGCACACGGTTGGACCGATGTCGAGCTGGCGGCCACGCTTGGGATATCGAAATCCCGAGTGCTAATGGCGCTCGATGAGCTCCGCGAACTCGGATACGAGTTCTCCGCATCATCCTCCGGCGCTCTGCGAATTCTCAGAGCGCCCGACCGGATGATCGACACTGAGATCTTGGCCGGACTGAAGACCCGCACATTCGCGAAGCAATTGCATTGCTACAATCGCGTCAGCTCGACAAACACGCGAGCAATCGAGCTCGCCGAAGCAGGAGCACCGGAAGGGACAGTGGTTGTTGCCGAAGAGCAAACTGGGGGGCGGGGGCGACTCGGGCGCACATGGCACTCACCGCCCCGCTTGGGTATCTGGTCGTCGATCATCCTGCGTCCGCAGATTCCCTTGCAGAAGGCCTCCGGCCTCTCGCTTTTGGCGGCGTTGGCGTTCGCTGAGACTGCCGAGGAGCAGCTCAGTTTGAAAGTCGATCTCAAATGGCCAAATGACGGTCTCATCGATGGTCGCAAGGTTCTCGGCATTCTCACTGAGGTCTCAGCTGAAACCGACCGTTTGTACTTCGCGGTCTGCGGTACGGGCATCAACGTTTCCCACCATCCGACCGATTTTCCACCACCCCTGCGCGACACAGCCGGATCTCTGGCGATGGCCGCAGGACACCCGGTCGACCGGATCGCATTCTACCGAGCATTTCTAACGTCCTTTGAGAGTCTCTACAGGGTTTTTCGGCGGGAGGGTATCAAGCCATTCCTGGCGGATTATCGTAAGAGATCAATCCTCCTCGGTCGTGAAATCACTGTACATCAAGGACTTACGGCATTGCATGGCAGAGCGGCGGCAATCGACGACAATGGTGCACTAATACTGCGGGATGGCAAGAAGGAGACCGTAGTATTCGCTGGCGAGGCAACGCTGAGGGATAGTCCAAGCGAGTGATCGAATCCGATCGTCGGGAATATCGACCCGAGCTGGCGGTATTACATTGCGGAACTCTACAATGTCTCGAGGCCAACGACTCACGCTCATCACTGTTACCGCTCTGGCAATGGCTACAGGCGGCTGTCTGTGTTGGCTAACCGGCGACTGCGAACGAAAACTGACTCCCCCATCGAATCCAACCCCGGCCAATGGCGCGGTCAATGTACCGACTTCGATTACTTTGGCATGGGAAGGTGGCGATGCTCCGGACGGTACCATCATCCGCCAGGACATCTACCTCGGCTCCAGCAATCCTCCGCTGCTCTATCGCCCAAGTATATCCGGACGCGCTCTGACTCTGGATTCGTTGTCACAGGCGAGGACTTACTATTGGCAGGTCGTTCTAATTGATGAAGATGGCCGCAGTTTACTTGGCCCGGTCTGGACATTCACCACAGTATATCCGCCGGAATTCATTTCAGTCGCCTACCCGAACTGGACCACGTCCTGGACCCGGGGGGAGACGCGCACAATCCAATGGCGTTCGGCGTACGCGGGCAATTCAGTTCGCATCGAGCTCTACAAATCCGGATTGCAACTCTGCACGATCGCCGAATCGGCAACGAACAACGGTCAGCTGGAGTGGGAGTTGTCGGCATGTGCGGACAGAAGCGATCCCGACTACCGGATCAAAGTCACTGCCCTGATTGACGAAACTCTGTACGACTACAGTGACTTCTTCACAGTCTCAACCCCATGTCCGATCGAGATCACGGCACCGCGTGAACGCGCACTGTTAATTGCCGGAGAACGTACATCGATTCGCTGGCACCCGCTGGGCGTGAGCACGAATATAAAAGTATCACTGCACCTCTATCGTGGTTCCGACTTCCGCTACATCGTAGCGGCCGTAACGCCTGACGATGGCGAATTCGACTGGATCGTCAGCGATTTCGACGGGGGCACCGGCTTTGATTACCGAATCCGGGTTACCGACCTGAATCAACTCGGTTGCTCGAAGTTTGGTAGCTTCTTCTCCATCCGGGCGTGTACTGTCGACGTCTCGAGCCCGGCCATCGACGAAATTTGGCCGCTCGGCTCGCATCAGACGATCGTGTGGGATACCACAGGAATGCCCGAATTCCTCGAAATGGAACTGTATCACCAGGGTGATTTTG
>JBKKDE010000322.1:0-2748 GCA_046708665.1 Candidatus Zixiibacteriota bacterium
GCCTATGGGCATTCCAAGGGACATGCCGGGCTCCTGAAAGCATGGTCGGATTACTATTCGCTCCGCGGTCTGGACATTCGACCCGACCAGATTCAGGTCACAACGGGCGGCTCCGAGGCCATCCTCTTTGCGATGCTCCTGACGTGTGATCCCGGTGACAACATTGTTACATCCGAACCCTTCTATACGAATTACAATTCGCTCGCCAAGGCAGCGGCCATCGAATTACGCCCGTTCGCGTCGGAACCGTCTCTCGGATACTGCCTCCCGGCGCGCAAAGTGATCGAAGACGCGATCAATGATCGTACACGCGCGATCCTCATATGCTCCCCGAACAATCCGACCGGGACAGTGCTGACCCGCGACGAAATCGCGCTTGTTGTCCAAATCGCCGACGAGAAGAACCTCTTCATCCTCTCCGATGAGGTATACCGCGAATTCTGCTACGACCAGACTCATGTCTCGATCTGGCAATTTCCGCAGGCAGCACACCGTGCCATCATGCTCGATTCCATCTCCAAACGCTTCTCCGCTTGCGGTGCGCGCATTGGCGCGTTGGTTTCTCGAAATGAGGCCATTATGGATGGCGCCCTGCGTCTCGGGCAGTCACGCTTATGTACCGCCACTGTCGAGCAGTTGGCGGCAGTGCATCTGATGGATTTGGACGAAGAATACTATGCTGGTATCGCCCGCGAGTATCAGACACGGCGCGACCTCATGATCAAACGACTCAATGCCATGCCCGGCGTGACCTGCGAAACACCGGCTGGCGCATTTTACCTAATGGCAACGCTGCCCATCGATGACGCCGACCGTTTCTGCCAGTGGATGCTCACCGATTTCAACCACAACGGCGAGACCGTCATGATGGCGCCCGGCGGCGGATTCTACGCCACCCCCGGATGCGGCAAGAAGGAAGTCCGCATCGCCTATGTCCTCGAGAAGCCAGCGCTGGACAAGGCGATGGATGCGCTTGCCGCAGCCCTCTTGTCCTATCCGAAGTAACCCGGTGACACCGGTTCCTGCGGTGATCCGCTTCGATCAATAGTAGGCGTCGGCCAATTCTGACCATGATCATTCACCTCGGCATCGACATTGGCGGCACTTGGACCAAGTTTGGTGCCATCGATATCGAAGGTCATATCCTCCTCGCTGATCGTGCCAAGACCCGCGGCGCCGAAGGTCAGCAAGCCACCCTCGATGGAATCGTCGATTGTGCCCGCGTCATGATCGACTGGGCACAGCGGGCGGGGCACATTCCGGTGTCAATCGGAATCGGTTCGCCGGGAACGATCAATCCCGAGACAATGAAAGTCCAACCACCCACTCCCAACCTCACCACAATTATCGGCGTCAATCTCGCCGCGTTGGTAGAGGATGCCACAGGATTCCCGACAGTCGTTGACAATGACGCCAACTGCGCCGCCTGGGCAGAGTATCAGTTCGGCTCAGGACGCGGAATTAACAATCTAATTTGCGTCACGGTCGGCTCGGGCATCGTCAGTGGATTCATTGTCGATGGACATGTGTTCTCCGGACCCAATGGATCGGGTGGCGAATTGGGCCATGTCACAATCGACTGGCAGGGGCCGCTCTGTCCCTGCGGGAATCGGGGGTGCCTGGAGACATTCACGTCCGCGAATGCGATGATGCGTAAAGCGACTGAGAGAGCCGGAAAAAACCCAAGTGGGATGCTCGCGAGTAAGAACGACGGTGACTTGGTATCGATCGCCATTCTCTTCGAGTGCGCTCGGGCAGGGGACTCTGATGCCATTGCCCTGATCAATGAGTCCGCGACACAGTTGGGATTCGGAATTCTCAATGCAATCCAGATATTCGATCCCGATGCGGTCGTGATCGGCGGCGGTGCCGCCGATGCTGATACCGACGGGATCTGGCTCGCCAAAATCGCATCGACTATTCACTCGCATGCGTTCTCTGTCGAGGGCAAGTCGCTGCGCATTGGCAAGGCCGCGTTGGGCAACGATGCCGGGTTCATTGGCGCGGCAGCGTTGGGCGCGAGCAAAAGCAGTTGATTCACGCCAATTTCGCTTATAATGTCTTACACGAGGCGCCGCTACAATCATGCACGGCGCCTCTTCGCTGACTGCTCATGAAATCGCGCGGAAAAATCATCATCGTTCCACTCGGCGACTTGGATTTCTATCAGGTCAACAAACTCGCCGCCAATCTCTCGATTGCATTTTCTTCGGGCGTCGATATTCTGCAGGGTGTCGATATCCCCGATGAAGCCGAGAGCCAGGAACGCGGCCAGTTTTATGCCACTGTCATTCTTGCCAAACTCGAGATGATGCGTCAGAATGAAAATGAGCGCATCCTCGGCCTGACCGAAGAAGATCTCTACATTCCGACTACGCCGTTCGTGTATGGCGAAGCCGACCCGATCTCCGGTTGCGCGGTGATGTCGTTCTACCGGATGCGGCTTGAGTTTTACGGTATGGCTGAAGACGACAAGCAAATCTATTCACGCGCAGTCAAAGAGGGCATCCACCTAGTCGGCCAGCTCTTCCGACTCACGGTTTGCCACAATCCGCGCTGCGTCATGTACCGCTCCGAGTCGATGAGCGACACCGACGCCAAAGCCGAAAAGTTCTGCGACAACTGCCAACGCCGACTGGTGCGCTCAGGTGTCTAAATCTGCGGGTAGTAGTTGAAGTTGCAGTTGTGGCAGTGATTGTGATTCTGATTGTGGTGCAGGCGTCCTCGCCTGCGTTCTTGCTCTTAAAC
>JBKKDE010000323.1:0-4980 GCA_046708665.1 Candidatus Zixiibacteriota bacterium
CCTATGACCATCCTGCCTGATTCACAAAGAAGTCAGGAGCCCAAACTGCGGGCTCCTGACCAAAGAATAGTAGAAGTGTGATCCTCAGTGCGACTGCTTCACTGTCATCGCCGCAGTAAACTCATTCAAATTCGGCGCACGGTCCAGATTGTTGATTGCCGCGATCACACAATCCTGGCCAGCGTTGTCGAGCACGTCAGAAGTTAGCGCGCGGAACTTCTCTTCGAGATCGGCATCGGTCATTGGATTCGCCGGATAGCCCTTGGGGAACTCGAGCTGCTCCTCGACCGTCTGGCCGTCCACGGTAGTAATCGCAACTGCGGAGAGCTTCTTGGCCGGGAACTGCTTCTCGAATCCCGGGTCGGCGACCACTTCGATCTTCTGCAACAGTGCCTGCAACTTGGGATCGTGAATGCGCTCATGCGTGAACTGCAGAGGCGTTATCATGCGATCCATGATTGCCGCACCGATCACGTAGGGGAGTGAATGGTCGGCTGTCTCTTTGGTTTCAGGATGGTACTTGGTCGGATCGGCGAGAATGTCCTTGGCGCGCGCGATTGTGCGCACGACAACTTTCGTCACTTGCTCCGGCTTAATGTTGTGCGTCTTCACCAAGCTCAACGCCGCTGAAATCGGCGAGTGTGTCAGCGCCTCGGTCGGAAAGGCCTTGTACGCGCACTGGCCAATCCGCCAGGTTTTGCCCAGCCCATCTGTCAGTTTGGGCATGTCCCAATCCGGCCCGAGAAGTTGGCAGAAACCTTCCTTGCCTTCCATAATGAGCTCCGTGCCTATGTATCCGTGATGCGCCAAACGCGCCGCAAAGACTCCCGAAGCCGCGGCCATCGGATCGACCGTGTTCTTCATCATCGTCAGCTTGCCCGCCGCGACTGCACCCATGGTCATGTTGTGGCAGGTCGAAATGCCCACGGCATTGACAATCTGCTCAACATTCAATCCCATCATGAACCCGGCCACAACCGGAGATGCGATCTGCGTCAGTGAAGCATGATGCCAGCCGCGCTCACGAATTCCCGGCACGCCAAACTCGCAGAGTCGCATCTCAAGTTCGTATGCAAGGATGATACCGGCTATGACTTCCTGGCCAGTGCGGTTGTACGGCTCCGCAATCGATGTCGCAATCGGAATGAGATCGGAAGGATGCGATGGATCGGCTTCCCAATAGATGTCGTTGTAGTCCATCACGCGAACAGCCAACGAATTGATCAGCGTGGCATAGTACCCGCTGGTCTTCTCGCCCGATGACCAAATCGTGCACTTGTTGTTACCGCCAAAGTCGGTGATAACTTTGCGCATGATCTGCACGTCTTCATGGTGAAATCCGCCGAGCGCGCAACCGCACGAGTCCAAGAGGAATCGTTTGGCATGCTTCACTGAGGCGGGGTCGATCTGCTCAAACTTCAGCTGGTAGGCGAATTCCGCCCAGATGCGCGAGACACTTTTCTTTTGATCAGCCATGAGTTCTCATCTCCGTTTCATAGTCAAATTGGAACGGCGAGTATGCGAGGAAACGCGGCGAGAATCAAGCGGGACAGTGCACACCCGTGAGGGTTAGCCCAAGGGCTGACCCTCACGGGTGTGAACCTACCATGCCTCATTCCGTGCAGGTCAGCCCTTGGGCTGACTCGTACGCTGCTGGACATGGTCGAGATAGTTAGTGTGATCCGTTGCCGTTGGTGTGCTCAAGCAACCCGTCGCGCATGTAGAGAATGCGCTCGGAGCGCATCGGCAAATTGGGGTCGTGAGTGATGATCATGATCGTATGGCCGGCTTTCCACAGTTCCTCGAACAGATCGACAATTTCTTTGCCCGAGGCAGTGTCAAGGTTGCCGGTCGGTTCGTCGGCAAGTATCAGGTCAGGATTATTGACCAGAGCCCGCGCAATGGCGACACGCTGCATCTGACCACCCGACAATTCAGTCGGCTTATGATGTAGGCGATCGCCCAATCCGACACGCGTCAGCACTTCGGTGGCGCGTTTGCGGCGCTCCGAAGTTCCGACCCCGCGAAACACCATCGGCAACTCGACATTCTCCAGAGCCGAGAGGTAGGGAAGGAGATTGAAATTCTGGAATACGAATCCGATGTGTTCATTGCGGATTTCGGCGAGTCGATTAAGCGTCAGCTTGCTGACCTCTTCTTTCCCAAACAAATACTGTCCTTCACTGGGCACATCGAGACATCCGAGGATATTCATCATGGTCGACTTGCCCGAGCCAGAGGGGCCGACCAGGGTCAAGAACTCGCCTCTGCGCACCTTGAGATCGACACCACGCAATGCCTCGACCTTTACCTTCCCGGTGTCGTAGACCTTGCGGACACTGTGCAGTTCTATAATATTCCCGTTGCCATTCGCATTCATTGTATCTGCCTCAGTCTGCGCTACTCGTAACGCAATGTCTCCGCCGGATTCAATCCAGCAGCTTTTCTCGCCGGGAAATATCCGGAAATGATGCCGATTACTCCCAATATCGAAACAGTAATCAACCCGATTGGCAATGAGATGGTCGGATTGCCCAACCAGGACATTGTCGACTCTGTGTCGCGCGGTATCAACGACATCAGATCGCACAGTAGCTGCGACACAAAGATGCCAATCGCCCCTCCCGAAAAGCAGATGATGAGCGCTTCGAGCAAGAACGTGTTGTGTATCAGCCGCGGCTTGGCTCCCAACGCCATTTTGATGCCGATCTCTTTGGTGCGCTCTTTGATCACGACATACATGATGTTCGCCACGCCGACTCCGGCGATCAGCAGAGTCATGGCGCCGATGATGCCCATGAAGATCTGCATGCCGATCATCATTTTCATCATCTCCTGACGCCCCTCGATTGTATCCCAGATCGAGAGCGCCTGCTCATCGGTCGGATCAAACTTGTACTTTGATCCCATAACTTCATAGAGACGCCGCTCAACGACTTTGTTGATTTTGTCCGATTCGGGCATGATGACCAGATTGCTCAAGTACTTATTGCCGAAAATGGCTGAGAACGTTGTCGCGGGAATGGACCCCTTATCGACATCCGGGCCGCCGTACATCCCCATCTGCTGTTTGTCAGTCCCGACGCCGACCACTGTGAACGGCATCCCAGCTACTTGCACCGTTTTGCCAATCGGGTCCTCGTCGCCAAAAAGACGCCCCGCAAGTTTGTGACCGAGGAACAGCACGCGCCGCTTTTCTTCCATGTCTGTCTTGTTGATGTAACGTCCGCCGTTTTCGGGATAGTGCGCGCGCATCTGCTGGTACGATGGATACTCTCCGCAAATGTGCTCGGAGAGGACCTTTCGCCCATACACCAGATCAATCCCCCAGCGTGAGTACTCACCGCCGACTTCGGCAACTTCCGGGATGCTCTGCTTGATCAGATCGAGGTCTTCGGGGAGGAACCGTACACGCCGTCCCCGTGGGAGTCCCTGATAGGGCATTGACGACTGCCCGCCCCATACGACCATAATATTCTCACCCATGCCGCGTTGATTGCGGTCCAACTGTGTCTTGAGCCCCTCGCCGAACGCGAGGAGAAGCAGGATCGACATCGTGCCCCAGACAATGGCAGCAACTGTCAACGCCGCGCGCTTCTTCTGCTTGCGGAAATCAGCCCAGAAATACTTGAGAAACTGTACGACGTTCATTCTGCTATATCCACTTACTACGTCATTCTGGACTCCGACGCTCTTTGTCGGAGTCCAGAATCTTTGTTGCTCTTAGAGCCTTAACGCCTCAATCGGATTGCATTGCGACGCCCGTCGCGCCGGGAAGTAGCCTGCAATCATTCCGATCAAACCCAAGACGAAGATTGTCGTGACCGCCACCGATGCCGATATCTCCGGCACCCCGATGTAGTCTTCCACGCCAAAACTCGGAACTACTGCTACAACCGTCGCGGCGAACGCGAATCCAAGCACACCGCCGATCGATGTCAGGAAGAGAGTCTCGAATACAAACTGGCTCATGATGAATCGCGGCTTTGCGCCCAATGCCATCTTGATCCCGATCTCTTTGGTCCGCTCCTCTACCACCACATTCATGATATTCGAAATCGAGATGCCGCCGACGATAAGGGTGAATGCACCAATCACTCCCAGAAACGTGCGAAAGGCAATGAAAAAAGCGCCGAAGAATTTTTCGTTCTCGGTCGTGTCCCACATCGCCAACGCTTCACGGTCGTCTTTGTCGAAGCTGTACTTGCCCCCCAGCACGCGGTACACGCCGCTCACAACCGATTCTGTGTCCCTGGGGTCTTTGGCACGGAAGACCATGTTGTTGACGTACTCAACCCCATACATCGCACGGAATGTCGAAGTCGGGATGAATGCCATGCGGACATCACGTCCCTGATACGACGAATCCTGATTCTTGGGAATCATGACTCCGATGACCGTAAAGGGGACACTGTTGACAAATATGATGCGCCCCACGGCCTCATCCTGACCAAACAGATCGTTCTTCAGTTCGGGCCCGATAAAAATCACGCGACGTTTGTGCTCGTAATCCTGGTCATTGATCCAGCGTGATCCCTCTGCCGCGATGATATTGCGCATCGTGCCATACTCAGGCCAGCATCCAACGATACGGATCAACTTCTCCACTTTGTCCACGCGGACTTTGACATCGCCGCGTCCGTACTCCGGCGAAACCTCGCCGATGCCAGGCACATTGGCTTTCATCAAGTGCGCGTCATCTTCGCGAAAACGAATCTGACGGTTCTTTGGGAGTCCCTCGAACACTTTCGACGTACGGCCAGGCCACATGATGACAATGTACTCGCCCATCCCGCGCACCGCCTTCTGCTGGCGTGCGTGAATGCCTTTGCCGAATGCCAATAGCAAGACGACGGAAGCCGTGCCCCAAAGAATGCCAAACACCGTGAGTGCGGTGCGCATCTTCTGCGAGCGTATGTCGCGAAGCAGAGAAGTTAGGAAGACTCGAATAGCCATGGCAGCCTATGCCGAAGTGCGGCT